>NZ_MUAV01000060.1:0-3655 GCF_003265965.1 Rhodovulum viride
CGGCAATGTCGGCACCTTCGGCGGCGGGCGGGCGGCCCTCTACCGCCGCCGCGAACATATCGCGGACTGAGCCATGATCGAGGCCACCGACCACGCGATCCGCACCCTGCTGGCGCTTCTGGGCGCGCTGGTGCTGGTCTGGCTCCGCACCGATGGCATGGCGGTGATCGCGCGCATGGGCATCGTACTGGCCTCGGGCGCCATCGGCTATGTCGCGGGCCCCGAGATCGCCCTCTGGCTCGACATGCCCGAGCGCCTGACCATCGTCGGCGTGACCGTCCTCGGCCCGCTGGCGCTGGAAACCGCCGCCGCGGCGCTCCTCTGGCTCAAGCGCGACCCCACGCATCTCGCGGAAATGCTGCGCCTCTGGCGGGGCGGCAAATGAGCCTGCCCCTCTATCTCACCCTCACCGCCGCCATCTGGCTGGCGCTCATCGTCTGGCCCTGAGACCGGGACCGTTTCCAACCACAGGAGATCCCAAATGAAACTCGTGCCCAACTGGCGCGCGGTGCTGCGCCGTGCGTGGTCGGTGTGGATTCTGGCCGCCATGGTCATTCTGTCCGGCCTCGAGGCCGCCGCCGCGCTGCTCTCGGCCGACATGCTCGGCCTGCCGCCCGATCTCTACGCCGCCGCGGTGGGGCTGCTTTCGGCCGCCGCGCTGCTGGCGCGCGTGATCGCCCAGACCGGCCTTGAGGGGGGGGACCGATGATCCGCCGCCGCACCGCCGCCGGGGGCGCCGCCGCGGCCGTGATCGCCGCCGCCGTCGCGCTGATCGCCCCCTGGGAGGGCCTGCGCACCGCCTCCTATCGCGACATCGTCGGCGTCTGGACGATCTGCTACGGCGAGACCCTGGGCGTCGGGCCCGGCCAGACCGCGACGCCGGAGGCCTGCCGGTCCCAGCTCGCCCGCCGCGCCGCGCAGTTCGAGGCTGAGATCCGCCCCTGTCTGCCCGAGGTCCTGCCCATCGAGACCCGCGCCGCCTTCGTCTCGGCCGCCTACAATATTGGCTCCGGCGCCTTCTGCCGGTCGAGCATGTCCCGCCGCGCCCTCGCAGGCGATCTGCCCGGCGCCTGCGATGCCCTCATGCTGTGGGTGAAGGCCGGGGGCCAGACCGTGCCCGGCCTCGTCAACCGCCGCAGCGCAGAACGCGACCTATGCCTGTCCGGCCTCGACTGATCCTCGCGGCGCTCTTGCTGGCCAGCTGCGGCGGCCTGCCGGGGCCGCTCGGGCCGAACCTCGCCGCCAATGTCCAGGCCGGGGCCGAGAACGTGCAAGGGGTGAAGGTCGAGAACGCCCCCAGCATCGTGCGGCCGCGCGCCCGCGAGATCCGCCAGGAGCAATCCGAAAACCGCCTCCGCGCCGACCGGGTGGAAACGGTGATCGTCAACGAGATCCCCGCCTGGATCGTCCTCGTCGCCCTGATCGGATGGATCGCCCCCTCGCCAGGCGAGATCGGGCGAAGGATCGGCGCGGCGGTCGGGAGGCGAAGGGCCTGAGAGCTTCCCCCAACCGGCCGCCCTGGCGGCCTCCACCACCGGCGCGACGCGCCGCAACCCAAGAGGATCGAATGGCCTTTCAATTCAGCACGGCGGCCCGCAATGCCGCCCTCGACGCCATCGAGACGGCCACGGGCTCCGGCCCGACGCTCGAACTGCGCTCCGGCGCCGCCCCGGCCGACTGCGGCGCGGCCGATACCGGCACGCTGCTGGCCAGCATGACCCTGCCCGGCGACTGGCTGGCGGCGGCCGCCAACGGCACCAAGGCCATGCTGGGCACCTGGCAGGACAGCGCGGCCGCTGCCGCCGGGACGGTCGGGCATTTCCGGGTCAGGCAGGGGGCCGCCTGTCACATCCAGGGCAGCGTGACCGCGACCGGCGGCGGCGGCGACATGACGCTCGACAATCCGGCTTTGGCCTCCGGTCAGCAGGTCACCGTCACCGCGTTCACGCTTTCGGCGGGAGGGGAATGATGGCGTTGTCGCAGTTTCCGACCGTCATGCCGCAGGCGGTTTCGGCGATCCTTGGCGCCGCCACGGCGCTGCGCTACCTGCGCGAAACCTCCGGCGACCTGACCTGGTACAGCGTCGAGGCGGTCCAGACCGCGCTCCGGTCGGCCAAGGCATCGACCCTCGCGGCCATTGCCGAGGCGCAAAAGGCCCCCGCCGCGGCCGAGGCCTTCATGGCCGGGATCGGCGGGCCGACCGCCTTGCCGGATCTCATCGCCCTGGCCGACGAGATCGAGGCGGCCGCGAGCGCCTGGAACGACGCGCTGACCGCCTGGGTGTCCGGGCTGCCCGCGTCCGACCTGATCCGCGTGGTGACCATCGCCACCGACGGCATCCTGACCCGGCATATCGAGCGTCCCGCCTTCGTCCCGGCCGCGCGCGCCGCCGCCCTGCGCGCGCGGCCCGAGCTGGCCGCCCTGATCGGCGCCTTCGACGCGGTCGGGGCGTGATCCATGGCCTATGCCGTCATCGCCGGGGCCTCGGGGGCGAGCAAGACGACCGTCCCCATCGGCGGCACGTCCTGGGACGTCTACATCTTCGCCAGCCTCGCAGGCGGCAGCCTCGCCATCGCGCAGCCCGGCGACGTCGATTACCTGATCGTCGGCGCGGGCGGGGCGTCGTCCCCGACCAGCTACGGGGCCTCGGGCGGCGGGTCCGGCGGCGATGTGCTGGCGGGCACACAGGCGGTCCCGGCCGGGATGCTGGCGATCACGGTCGGGCAGGGCGGAACCTCCTCGGAAACGGCGGCGACGCCGGGCGGGGCCAGTTCGGCGCTGGGGCTGACTGCGCGCGGCGGCGGGATTGGTGGCGGGTTTGGCGGCGGCGCGGCGATCCTGCCGACCGATGGCGGCGGGGGCGGGGCGCGGGACGCGGATGAGAGCCTTTTCGGGGCCGCGCACCCGACCTCCTATCGGGGCGGCGACGGCACCCGGGTCAGCGGCGGGCGCAAGCATTCGGGCGGCGGGCGCGGGGCGGGCGGCAACGGCGGCGATGCCGATGCAGACACGGCTGGGGCTGGCGGTCCCGGCATCCTGTCGGCGATCACCGGTTTGGCGGTCGACTATGGCGCGGGCGGCACCGGCCGGGTCTGGGATCTGAACGTCAACGTCCCGACCGAGGCCGAGACGCCAACCCTTCCGGGCCATGGTGGCCCCGGCGTCACCAGCCGCTCGTATCTGGCGGGATCTCCCGGCGCGGGCGGTGTCGTCATCCTGCGCGTTCCCGCGCCGACCGAGGCACCAGCGGATGCCACGGCAGAGGCCGCCGGGGCTCTCGGTCTCGCGGGCTCGGCCTCGGTCACGGCCGAAGCGTCCGGCGCCGCCTCGGGCGGCTTTCGCGTCCTGGGCGCCGCGACAGCGACCGCGCGCGCCGCAGCTGCGGCCCAAGGGGGCATCGGTCTCGGCGGGGCATCGTCGGCCGCAGCGGCGGCCAGGGTGGCGGCGGCCGACACGCTCCGGCTGGACGGGGCCGCTGTCGGCGTCACGCGGGCCGGTGCGGGAATCGGGCGGGCCGCTGGCTCGATGTCGCTCGCGGGCCGCGGGGCGGGCACCGTCAGGATCGGCGGCACCGCGTCAGGCGCGGTTCCGCTCGCGGGTCATGCGGCAGGGGCGGCGGCGGTCCTGGGGGCCGCTGCCGGGGCGCTCGATCTGC
>NZ_MUAV01000061.1:0-3169 GCF_003265965.1 Rhodovulum viride
GATTTTTGGACACCCCCCGGTGTCAGGGACGCCCGAGCACCTCGCGGGCGGTCTTGCGGCTGTGGCAGCTCTTGCAGAGCGCCTGCCAGTTCGACCGATCCCAGAACCGGGCGCGGTCGCCCTCGTGCCGGACAATGTGATCGACCTCGGTCGCCGGGGTCACCAGCCCGAGCCCCGCGCAATCGACGCAGAGCGGGTTGGCCTCGAGGAAGGCGCCGCGCGCCTTCTTCCAGGCAGGGCTGGCATAGAGCTTCGAGCGGCGCCGGATCTCCTCGGCCGTCTTCACCTTCGCCCGCCGGGCGCGGTTCCGCGCGATCCGTTCGGCCTCATGCTCTTCGCAGAGCGCCGCGCCAGGCATGGCGAGGTCGTCGCAGCCCGAGGCCGCGCAGAGCTTGCGGATCGTCATGGATGAGGCCTCCCGGAACGCAAAACGCCCGCAGCGGGGGATCCGCTCCGGGCGCAGCTAGGGTGACGGCACTATGTCAACCAGGCTGGAATCCCGTCAAGAAAAAAGTTTCCGGGGCGGCGCGCCTCACGTCGCAAGAGCCGCGCCGTTTCCGGGGGAATTTCAAGAAAACCGCAACGCCGATCTCGCCCCGCATTGCAGGTTTCAATCCCATCAAACTGAAGAACGCGACGTTGCGACGAAATCGCACCGCGCAATAGTGGATGGCAAAATCTTCCATTAACCGGCCGCCGTCATGACTGGACCACACTATCGTGTCAATGAGGAGTATCCCATGATCGGCCCCGTAACGGCGACCAGCGTGATGCCGGTTCGCAAGGAACAAACAGAACAGCAGACTGCCACTCAGGCCGATTTCAGGCTCAAGCTCGCGAACGCTCGACCGGTAACCCCGGAAGAGCTGGGCATCGAGCTCACCAAGGGCTCCGATGAGTTCACGGCCATCCTGGCGGAATCCAATGCACGTTTGGAGTGGATGGAATCCGCCGAGGGCAAGGCCTGGCAGGCGGAGCAACTGGCAAAGCAGAATGCCCAGCCTGTCGAGCT
The DNA here is from genome assembly GCF_003265965.1 of Rhodovulum viride. NCBI lineage: Bacteria > Pseudomonadati > Pseudomonadota > Alphaproteobacteria > Rhodobacterales > Paracoccaceae > Rhodovulum > Rhodovulum viride. The sequence continues at coordinate 1,013 of NZ_MUAV01000061.1, forward strand.
TGCCGTCTACAAAGGCGGCCAGATGGTCGGGTTCATGGCGGGCGGGTTTTCAGGCCTGGGTTCCATGGGAGCCATCCTGCCCGACAATTGGGGCAGCATGCGCACCGAAGACCTGAAGCAGGTGTTTCAAAACCATGGTTTCAAGGTGGTCACCGCAAAGGATGGCCTGTCGATGAACCACGGCCAGGCCGCAAATATCTTGAACCGGTCCTAGCCTTCGGAAAGCAGACAAAAAGTGCTGAAGCCCAGAGACACGTGGCGCAATCTTGTATCAATCGGCCGCCGCCATCACTGGACCACCCTATCGTGTCAATGAGGAGGCTCCCATGATCAGCCCCGTAACGGCGACCAGCGCGATGCCGGTTCGCAAGGAACAAACAGAACAGCAGACAGCCACTCAGCCCAAGTTCAGGCCCGAGCTCGCGAACTTTCGACCGGGAACTGGGGAAGAGGCCGGCTTCAAGCCATACAAAGCCCCCGCCGAATTCATGGCCATGCTCGCAAAATCCGAGGCCGAGGCGGCGTGGATGGACTCCGCCGAGGGCAAGGCCTGGCAGGCGGAGCAACTGGCAAAACAGAATGCCCAGCCTGTCGAGCTTGCCGTCTACAAAGGCGACAAGATGGTCGGGTTCATGGCAGGTGGGTTTGCGGCCCGGGATTCCATTGCGGGCTTCCTGCCCAGCAACTGGGAAAACATGTCCATCGACGACTTGAGCCAGGTCTTCAGAAGCCGGGGCTTCAAGGTCGTCACCGCCAAGGAAGGCCTGAACATGAACCAAGGTCAGGCCGACATAATCATCAATCGTTTCTAGCTTTCGGCCGAAAGCCAAATGCGCTGCGGTTCCCCTTTCCACGGCCGCATCGGCGGCATATCCCGGGTGACCTCGACCCGTGTCAAATCCGCGCCAGTCAAAGCCGCCTGCACCGCCAGCAGGTAGCCCCACCAGTCGAGGTAAGCCCGACGCGCCGCGGCGATCCGGGCGGGGGTCGGGTCCCAGTGGCAGGGCGTGAAGCGCACCGCGTCATGGACGATCACGCCCTTGCGGTTGCGACGCGGGACTGGCTGCCAGCCCTCTACCCCGAGCATCGCCGCATCCGCCGTCTTCGCGTGGCGGCCCCAGCGGTTCACCGTCCAGTCGTCCGGCTTCAGCCGCGGGCGGGCGTCGGGCATCCAGTCGGGCGTGCGGCCCGCGCGGGCCAGGTCGGCGACCAGCGTCGCGGCGTACCAGGGCAGCGTGTTGCGGACCACGGTCGCGATCAGCTCGGCATCGTCATGCGGGCTCGACCGGCCGCGGCTCACGTCGACCCGGGTGCCGAGCTGGGCGCGTTCGAGGGCGACATATTCCATGCCATAGGACCGCCAGCCGGTGCCGCCGACCGCCTCGATCTCGTCATGGTCGAGCCGCGCGCATTCGGTGCCGAAGGCCCATTCCAGCGCCGCGCGCACCGGCATCGCGCGCCGGGTCCGGGTGGCAGTCTGCGCTGGGGGGCGGATCGTGGCGGTCATGCGGCTGCCCCCGCGAGATCGGCGATGCGGCGGCAGCGGGCCAGCTGGGCCTCGCGGTCGCGCAGCCACGCGGCCTCGGCCGGATCGAGGAAGGCCGGATCCGCGCCCGCCAGATGCGCGTGGCGGCGCAGCGCCTCGCCCGCGGCCTGGCGGATCTGACCCAGCGCATAGCCGCCCGGCCAGCGCCGGGTGCGGCGCAGATCGTCCAGCAGCTCCGGCGCCCAGCCCTCGGCCAGCGCCTGCCGCCCGACCGCATGGGCAAAGACCGCCCGGATCAGCGGCGAGGCATCGTCGGCGGGCGGCTGGATCTGCGCCCCCGCCTTCAGGATCGCATTGGCGATGGGAAACCGGTCGCGATCCTTGCCGCCGGGCGCCGCCGCCGCCATCTCTTCGAGCGCGGCCAGGTTCGGCGGGGTCATGTACGCGAGCCGCTTGGCGAGATCCGCCAGCATCTCCTCGAACTGCGCCTTGGTCATCGCGCCCGGCTTCACCAGCCCGCGCCGCAGCAGCGGCTCGATCAAGAGCCCCCGCACCCGCTTTTCGCCCTCGGCCTGTTCCTTCGCGTCCATCCTCGGCTCCTTTCTCTCTGCCTTGCCCAACCGCTTCAGGACTGTCCTGCAACTGTCCGGCGGACATTTGCGGGACAATTG
>NZ_MUAV01000062.1:0-3114 GCF_003265965.1 Rhodovulum viride
AAATCCGGCCCATGCGGGCGTCCTGACGGAAGAAGCCACTCATGAAATACCCTCTCAAATTCGCGCCAAGGTAGTGAGATAGATCCTAGCCTGGCAACCCCAGGCATTCACTTACTTTTGGGTGCGCGGGGCTATTGGCAGTATCATGCCGATTTGCGGAATGGCGTGACGCAACGGTAGGTGCGGGCGTAGACGCTGTATGGACAAGCGATCAGGAACAGCTTCCAGCTCTTCCAGAGCCAACACCGAAAACAGGTTCGCCTATGCTTGCTGCGCTTTCCACGAGTGGCTGCTTTCTTGTTTTCTGTGGTCAGCAGGGTCCGGAGCGTCGAACGGCCGCTATCGGCAGGGAGCGCCCGAGTCGGTTGAGCCAGGCGCTCCGGCGCCATGCTGCGCCGCCGCAGGTCCGCTCCGAGCCCACCTTGACTGATGCCAAGTGCCTCACGAGTGTCTGCTCCCGAGATCACTCTGCAGCTACGGCCCGCTTCTAAGTGAGCTTACGCCGCTGTAGAGACGCAATCACGTTTTCTAAGCGAGCGAGTAGGTCGTCGTAGGTCATGATGTCGACCATGTTAGCGTATTGCCGTTTAATAATATCCAGATCGAGTTGATGATCGCGCTCCCGTCCTTGAATTTTGCGGACCATGGGCGTTCGCCCCATGATAATTAAGCCTTTCGGGTTGGCAATGCGGATCGAAAGACCAGCTGGCAGGTGGTTTTTAAAATTCTCGGTCAACTTTTGCTCGCCCTTGAGACCCCACTTGGAGAGATGAAAGAGATACTTTTCGGTCTGGACTATGGCTCCAGTCAACTCCCGAGTGGGAACAAAGTTGTCTCGGTAGAGTGTACGGCCGAGGACTGCCGCCGCGGAGGGCTTTTTTATTTCGATCACGTCGAGCGCCCCACTGGCATCCACAAGGCAGAGATCGATTTCCCGTGTCGTGGAGCGTAAGGGGTCGGAATAGACATCGCTGACCGGAACGCTCTCAAGAGCCGCAATGTATTTCGGGAAGATAAGCAATATAACCTTCGCGATCATACGCTGCCAGTCCGCTTCGCTGCGATCTTCCTCTTTTTGCAGCCATTGCGCGATTAGGTCGTGCAGGTAGAGGTATTTCTGGATCTCCGCCTCGATGAGGGCTGCCTGTTCTAACGGCTTGTCCGTGACAACCGAGACGCGACGATTGAGGTAACGCTCGTAAGCCTCCCGCGCGCTTTTCATCGGCTGGATCGCCTCGCCAACGACCGCCTCGACGCGGGCTAACGCATAGCGGTTCATCTCGCCCGAGTTCGGGAAATTGGCCAAAAGTTCTTTGAACACTTCGGGGGAGATGGCCCCCTCGATCTTCTCAGGATCACCAACGACGATTGGACTTTCATCCTCTTTAAGCTTCGCGATCCGTCCGAAGATGTTAATATTGCGCTCTGCCACAAATGTTTTTCGTTCAAGTTCGACGGTATCTTGCTGTAGCCAGACGTCGTTGCGGATACCCAAAAGGCGACCAGCGATGCGGTGATACCCCTTCTTGGTCTCTGCGAACCTGAATCTCAACACTTCTTGATCGTCGATCTCGGCATCACGTGTGGCGTCCTGACCAAGGAGGCGATCAGCGTCGCTTAGATCGCTTTGCTGAAAACGGAATACCCGGGAAATTTGGACACGACCTGATTCACGAAGTTCGCTGAGGACCCACGTGTTACTACCGAACTCAGAGCTGTATTCGAAAATGACTCTGGATTTCCGGGTTTTGAAGTCAATCAATTGCGCGGCCTCCTATTCAATATGGCCATGAACTTCATTCTATACTCCCGGGACACGACGTCGAAATTGATCGACAGGTTCGGTAGCCGATGGCGAGAATCGAGAAGCTTGCTCGATACCTTATGCCTTTTCGGAACGTACGGTGAAAGCAGACGTTCGATTGGCTACGGCGAGTGGTGGCTCTGTCCGCTCTCCTGACCTTGGCGGATTCAGGGCGCGCTGCAACCGCGATGACCGTCCGCTTTCGCGACTCCGCAGGCAGCAAGGGTCGGGGCGCGCAACGTCCGCAACCGGCAGGGAGCGCCTGAGCGTGCGCCGAGGCGCACCGGCGCCATGCCGCACCTCCGCAGGTCTGCTCCGAGCCCATATTGACCGATGCCTGAACGTCGACGAGTATCGCTCAAATAGTTCTTGGCAACTAGTGGAGTAGTGCAGCAATGCCATTTCCCGGCATCTTCTTACTGATCGGCATGTTTGGTTTCATTTATATGATTTTGGCGTTTCAGCTGAGTAGCAGTTTTCCGCCCTTCTATGCAGAGGTGAACGCTGAGGGGGACATCAAGCTTGATCTTCCTTACATTCTCGCAGTGTTCCTTGCCCTAGGAGTGGCTTGTGTTTTCTTTTTCCCTTATCTCTTTGGTATCTTTGCCCTAGCTTGCGGTTGGGTCGGTATTCGGATTAGGCGAAGAGTTCAAAAGCGGACTAACGGTCCGCTCCCATGGCTTCTTAATCCGCTAACTATCGGCGTGATGAATCGTTGGCCAATGCTCTTATTTGATGCTTGGACCATCGGGTTTGCAGCGCTGGTGTTCCTCGTAATGCTCTATGGCCTATGATAATCTTTGTGCGCTCGATCTTTATGCGATACTGCCTTTGAGGGCCCAAGCGGTCACTTCACAGCTGCAGCGATTTGGCGCTTTGGTCCGCACTGTTGACCTTGGTGGCCTCAGTGCATGCAGCAGCGGGGATGAACGGCCGCTTCCGTGATCCGCTGCCGGATCGGGCTTGGAGGACCGAACGGCGGCTATCGGCAGCGAGCGCCCGAGCGGGCGGCCCGAGGGGCTCCGGCGCCATGCTGCGCCGCCGCAGGCCCGCTCCGGGCTCTTAGCCCCGTTCCTTAGCTCATGGTCCCAACGATCACGGCCAGAATAGCGGAGCCGACCAGCGTTGCAGTGGCGACCAAGCACTTCACAGAGAGATTGAGGTCGAGGGCAAACACGCGCCAGATGACCGCTGTGGATACGAGTCCTGACAGAACCAAACTCCACCCCACATTCGCATTCACAGCATACCACACCTGCCCTGCTCCCCAACCTTGGACCGCCGGAAGTTGGATTTTTCCGGCTGCCTCA
>NZ_MUAV01000063.1:0-3050 GCF_003265965.1 Rhodovulum viride
TCAGCCCCGCGGTCACCGGCTGGATCCGGTTCAGCGTGATCTCGTCGCGGGTCTTCGCTTTCGGCTTCTTCGCCAGCGCCATCTGCACGCCCGAAAGCACGAAGGCCATGGCGGCCTGGCCCATGATGGCGGTCGCGGTCAGCCCCGCGGCCCAGCCCCCGGCGGCCGCCGCCAGCGCCGCCCCGACCGGCGGCATCGCCAGGGCTGGGGCCGCCGTGATAATAAAAAGAGCCCCCGCGAGCCAGATCACCCGATGCGCCATGCCGCCTCCGCGTCGAGGACCGGGCGGCGGACGGGGCCGCGTTCGGCCAGATGCACCGCATGGCGGCCGGTGACCACACCCATGGCGCCGGGCAGCGCGCCCGCGGCATCGCCCATAACCCAGTCGCCGCGCCGCGCCAGCGCCACCGCCACCCGCGGCAGATGCGCGTCGATCAGATCGGCGATGGAGCCAAAGCCAAGCCGCACCAGCCCCTTCGCCGCCTGCATCTCGCTGGCATAATCCGGCAGGTCCGGGATCGGATCGGTGCCCGTCATCGCCCGTGCGGTGGCCCGACAGAAGCCCAGGCAATCGGCCGAGCCCCAGGTGAAGACCCGGCCCTCCCAGGCGCGGATCTCGGCCGCCAGCCGCAATTCCCAGCCCTCGCGGCGTGTCATCGTCCCGCCGTTCATCGTCCCGATCATCTCCCCCATGTGTCCTCCCGGTTCTGGATGGCCTGGACGAGGTCGAAGAAGCGGTCGCCCGGAAAGCGGCGCTGCTGATCCTCGGGCAGGTAGTAAAACGGGCGCTTGCGGCCCAGATCCATGGCGCGTTCCTCGCAGGCGAGCGTCGCGGTCGCGGCCTCGGGCCCGTCATCGCTGTCGAGCGTGTCCGCGAGCCCGTCCCACAGCACATCGGCCGCCTCGATCTGGCCCTCGGGGCCGAAGAGCGCGAGGCGCAGCGTCACCCGGCGGCGCTGGAACTCCTCCAGCTCGGCCAGCGCCACCACCTCGGGATCGAGCCCCGACAGCGTCAGCGTCAGCCCCGGCATCTCGCCCCCCGAGGTCTCCTGCGCCTCGCCGATCCGCAGCATCTGCCCGGCCGCCCCCAGATAGGTCACGCCCTCCCACTCGACCGTGCCATGCCCCGTGAACATGTTCAGCTCGCCGCTGTCGAACCGGCATTGCACCAGAAGGCCGAGGATCCTGTCGCCGCTGGTGTCCATCACAGCGCCTCCATGCGCATATATCTGCACCCGATCCTTGCACTCGCACAGCGCAGGGCGTATTTATATGCGCACAACCACACAGGGGCGCCGAGGGTGGAAACCAACAGCCGGAAGATCATCAAGCGCCTCGAACAGGACGGCTTCGTGCTGGTGAAGGTCACCGGCTCGCACCACAAGTTCCGCAAGGGCGACCGGACGGTGACGATTCCGCACCCGAAGAAGGACCTGCCGCTGGGCACGGTGCGCAACATCCACAAGCAGGCCGGTTGGCTGTAACCGAAGGGAGAGACCCCATGCGCCATTACATCGGCGTCGTGCATCAGGAGGGCGACAGCGCCTTCGGCATCCATTTCCCCGACGTGCCTGGCTGCTTCTCGGCCGCCGATGCGCTCGACGATCTTCTGCCCAATGCCAGCGAGGCGCTTGCGCTTCATCTGGAAGACGAGCCCCTGCCCGAGGCGCGCAGCCTCGATGCGGTCCGCGCCGATGCCGAGGTCGCCCGCGATCTTGAGGCCGGGGCCTTCCTTCTGGCGGTGCCGTTCTTCCGGCTGAGCGGGCGGACCGCCAAGGCCAATATCACCATGGATGCGGGGCTGCTGGCGGCCATCGACCAGACCGCGAAGGAGCGCGGGCTGACCCGTTCGGCCTTCCTTGCCGATCTGGCGCGGCGCGAGATCACCGGCTGAGCCTGTCATCAGAGCGCCTCGACCAGTTGCAAGGTGCGGGTCCGGAGCCGGGCCTGACTGACGGCCAGCGCGGTCTCGGGTCCGGCCAGCGCCCAGCTGCCGTAAGGTGCGCGCATCGCCACCGGATCGCCCGGGGCGACGGGGGCGCGCAGGCGGGGCCAGAGGGTGAGGGTCTGCCGGAAGGCGGCCGTGGGGGCCTCGGCCCCGGTCACGATATGCAGATGGCCGTCGAGGGTGAGGTAGTCGCCGACACTTATAGTGTCGGTTGCGGCGGCCAGCTGCAGGACCAGCGTCTTCGCCCGGGCCGAGGCCGCGACCGCCACCACGGGATCGGCGGTGATCGCCCCCTGCGGGCCGTCATAGTCCATCGCTTCCATGTCGAGCTCGAAGCGGCCCGCCGGGCCATTGAGGCTGGCAAGCCAGGCCGAGATCGCGGCGCTTTCGCGGGCATCGAAGGCCGCCAGGGTCAGCTCGGCCGCCCAGGTCCCGCCCATGAAGTCATAGGCGGTCTGCGCGAAGCTGTAGGGGCTTTGGGTGCGGATCGCGCTGCTGATCTGGCGCAGCGTGAAGCCCGCGATGCGCACGGCCTCGGGCGGAAAGGCCATCAGACGCCCTCCCGGCGCTGGCGGGCATAGACCCGCTGCGCCTCGTCGCGCGTCACCCGCCGCACCGCTTCCGCGATCTGTTCCGGGCTGGCAGTGCTGCCCGCGACGCTGACATGCACATCGCCCATGCGCACAGACCCGCCGGTGCCAAGACTGGCAACCCCGAGCTTGCCATTGCCCAGCCGGGTCAGCGGCAGGATCGCCTCGGGCCCGGCCTCGCCCATCAGCCCGGTCGTGGCGCCCTTCATCGGAAAGAAGGTTGGCCGGTCGACCACGCCGCCCGCGGCAAAGGCCCGGACCCGGCCGCCCTCGAAGACATTGCCAAGCGCGTTGACCGTCACGCCGCCGCCCGCGCCCGCACCGGCGCCGCCGAACATCCCCGCGAAGAGGCTGTCGAAGAAGCCGCCCATCGCGGTCGAGACCGGCGACAGCGCCCGGTCCAGCAGATCGTCGAGCATCCGGTCGGCCAAGGCCGAGATCGCGTCGCCCGCATCCACCGAGCCCTTGGCCAGATCCTTGAAGAAGGTCTTGAAGCTGTCGCCGGTCTCCTT
>NZ_MUAV01000064.1:0-2809 GCF_003265965.1 Rhodovulum viride
CGCATGCCAGACCGGCACCGTCGCGGCGCTGGCCGGGGCGGCAACCGCCATGGCGCAAAGGGCGGCGCGGATCATTCGCCCAACCCCTTGATACGGGCAAAAAATTTTTCAGCCTGCGCCTCGAACCGTCCGGCGGCGGCGCGCGCCCGCGCCGCCCGGATCTGGTAAAACCGCGCTGTCACCCGCCACAGGACCTTCATGCCCGCACCTCCGGATCGAGGATTTCAAAGACCCGTTCGGCCCCGGCCAGCGCCAGAATGCGCAGCGTGTAATGGAAGCCGGGCGCGTTTTCGCAGCGCAGCCAGTTCCGCACCGTGCGCGGATGCACCGGCACCCGGTCGGTGGTCAGCACCTCTGCCACCAGCGTCGCCAGCTCGTGTTCGCTGGTGGCCTCGGGAAAGGCCCGCCACATCAGCGATGCGAACCACGCCCGTTCCCGGTCCATCTGACCGCCGCCGCTGCGGCTGCATTTTCGACAAGATTTTTCCACACCGTTTCCCCTAACCTTACCGTGTGGAAGCGGTTCAGACGTTGGTGTGGGGAAAGGCAGAGGGGACGTCGCGGTCATCACGCGGCGTCCTCTTCGCGTCCGGGCGGCGGGTTGGCCGTCATGAACTCGCGCAGGCGATCCACGACCTTCATGGTCGGGCTGGATGCGCCACGTTTCCAGGAGTCCCATTGACCCCAGTTTGCCCCGACCGCATCGCGCAGGACCTTCTGTGGGGTTTTCGAGCACGCCGCAGCGTAAGCTTCGATTTCTGCGATGAACTGTTCCATAGCACTGGATGATGGGCATTTATTCCCACGATGGCAAGGGAATTTTTGCCCATCGCGCGCGCCTTGCGGTCATGGGAATATATCCCCATGACAGAGGACCCATTCATTGCGGGCTTGCGAGCGGTCTTTGAGGCCGATCCCGAGCTGCGCCCGGCGACGGTGAGCGCCAAGGCTGGCTTGGATAAGTCTACGATCCGCAGGATGTTCGAAGGCGCGATCCAGTCGCCGCGAAGGGCTACCTCGCTGAAGATTGCCGATGCGCTCGGCATGAGCATTGAGGAAATCGTCAACGGTACCAAGGCAGCGGATAGCCGAACCGTATCAATCGCTGGCAAGGTCGGCGCTGGCGCCCGCGTTCCCGTCTTTGACGCTTACGAGAAGGGCGACGGCCCGCAGGTCGAGTGCCCGTCTGGCCTGTCGCCCCACAACATCGTCGCTGTGGAGATCGAGGGCGACAGCATGGAACCGGTCTACTCGGCCGGAGATCTGCTGTTCTACACCCGCTGGTCAGCCGAGAGCGTGCCCAGCGATGCCGTCGGAAAGCGCTGCGTCTGCGAATGCGAGGAAGGCCTGGGCTGGGTGAAGCTGATCCGCGAAGGGCGCGAGCCCGGACTGTTCGACCTGCACAGCTTCAACGACCAGACCCCGCCGATGTACGGGGTCCGGCTGAAGTGGGCCGCGCCGATCAAGCTGCACTGGCCTGCGGAACTGGCGAGGAGGGTGGAGGCTTGAACGCCAAGGGCAAGCCCGGCAAAGGCGCCGCCCCAGACGCGTGGCCATCGGCAGTAGACCACTTTGACGGGCTTTTACCATTCGTCAGCGCCGCCATCCTCATCGAATCCGCCAAATCTGATGCCGACAAGCTCGAAACCAGCCTTAAGTGGTTTCGTGAAAGAGACGGCAAGCACCTCATCCAGCGCCGAGATCCTGAGACAGGAGAGAACGTCGTGTATGTCGCCTATGGTGACGGAGTTCATGCCAGCATCCGAAAGACCGCCTCCTCGATGGTCTCTGATCTGCGCAGCGCATTGGACCACGCCCTCTACGATGCCGTTATGATGACCGGTGGGAAAGCCGGCTCTGGAATTCAGTTCCCGACCGCCAAGTCGCGCGTAGGGCTCGATGCGGAAATCAAACGAAAATGCCGAATGGCTCACCCGGCCCTGACGGACTTTTGCCGATCTCTCGAACCGTATGAGGACGGGCGTGGGTACAGGCTCTGGGCTGTATCCAGGCTGGCCGCCTACGCCAAGCACAGGAGAATCCTTCCACTGGTGCCTCGCATCTCCAAGATCGTCGTCAGGACAGATTACGAAGTACGGATAACGCTGCCTCAGCAGCGTCCAGACGAAAACAACGAGGTCGAGATCTTCAGGTGCAAAGCGTATATCGACGATAAGGTGGGCACGGCCCATGGAATAAGCGTGGACCCGAGTGCTTTCCGCTTCGGGGACCAGAGAAGCGCATCCGTCCAGGACTTGATCCAGGAGGTCGAAGGCGCGGTTGCAGGCATCCAGACAGTCGCGCAGGGAATCTCGCGCCTCAAGAAGTAACTGCGCCTCATCACCCCCCTGAGACGGCAGGCCATTCTTGCCGGAACACCCATTATACATGCTCGCCTCCTGACCCCGCCTCGCGCGGGGTTTTTCATGCCGTCAGCCCGGCGCTGATGGGGGCAGGATAGCGCGGCCCGAGGGGCGGCGCTAGCGTGAGGTGGGAATTTATGCCCACATTCTTCTTGACGTGGGTATAAATTCCCACCATCATCCCCTTACCGACAACAGAAAGGGGAAACCGATGAAACTGATCCTGACCACGACTGCCGCGCTGGCCCTGCTGGGCGCGCCGCTGTTTGCCTCGACCGAAACCACGGAAGACCAGGTGGCCGCCGTCTCGCCCGCCTCGGCCCCGGCCTGCTTCAAGGCCATCCCGGGCACCAACGCCTTTCAGCGCTCCCACGCGCCGGGCTGCATCTATTACCGCGCCCCCACCGGCAATGACCGCGATCCGGCCGCGTCCGACGAGGACGGCG
>NZ_MUAV01000065.1:0-2686 GCF_003265965.1 Rhodovulum viride
ACGATGCCGAGCTGATCGCGACCGTGGTCCGCAACACGCTGCCCTGGTACGCCGCGACGCTGGTCGCCGACCTGGCCCGCGCGGGCCGCACGCCCGACTGGATGCCCGACGCCCGCCCGCGGCTGAAGCCGGACGACAGGACGGTGAACCGCTGGGGCCGCCACGCGAAGACGGCGGATGCGGCGACGCTCGGGGTCGAGGGCTGGCAGCCGATCCCGCGTCGCAACCGCAAGGGCGTGATCGTGCACGACGCGGTGCGCTTCACGCCCTGCCACTGGGACCCGACGCCCGCCCGGATCGCGGCGGCGCGCCGGGCCTATCTCGACTGGTGGGGCTATCTGCTGGAAGTGCAGGCGGCGCTCAAGGGCGCGGACCTGACGCGGATCGAGGTCACCCCGGACATGCCGCCGATGCGGCCGTGGGGGTAATTGAACGTCTCAGCTTGCCGGGATGGCCCCGATCAGCTTGGCCCACCAGTTTATGGCGTTCAGATACGTGGTCAGGATGGGTTCGCGGACTGACCACAACCAGGTGAGTCCCGCCACGACCCCATAGGTGATCAAGGCGGCATAGGCCGTGTAGATCAACGCGGTGGCGAGGGCCGCCACCTGAAACGCGCCGCCGTCGTCCTTTCCGGCGGCAATCCCGGCCTCGATCCGCTCCCGCGCCTTTGGCGGCAGCCAGGTGATCGCGCTGAGGGCCACGATGAACAGGTGAACCAGTGTCGGGATCAGTGTCGAAAAGATCATCCCAAACACCCACCAGTGATCCTCGGGCCGGCCCTCTATATCTTCCAGCAGGGCGGCCACGTCGAAGACCGTTCCGCCCGCAAGCCGGTTGATCATCTCGATGATCGCAACCAGCGACGCCGAAAGCGCGAAGAATATCATGGCGGCGCAGAGAACATCGGCCGCGCCCAGAAGGAGAGTGCCGCCACCCTCCTTTGACGCGCCCTTGCGAACCAGCCAGATCGTCACCCCATATGAAAAGTAGTCGAACACGGCGTTCACGATAGGGAACACGCCAAGGAGCAAGAGCAGAATGCGGGGTTCGAATTCGCCTGGTTCAGCTTTCACGTCTGGCAACATGAGGATGGCTGTGAATGAGGCCGCAAACAGGATAGAAAGCAGAATCGCGTATCCGGCAAGGCCCCTTTTGTACTGGCAGGCTATACCCGCGATGCCTGCGAATGCGACTGCAACTACGGCTGCATCTCCGACGGCGTATCCGCCTAAGATTCCGATTTCGCCTGAGACTGCGCTTATACTTGCGGCTGTGATTGCGAATGCTACTGCGCATGCGACTGCAAATGAACCTGCGAATATGACTGCGAGCGCAACTGCACCTCCGCCTGCGATGGCGACTGCAACTCCGCCTAAGCCGCCAAATGCGACTGGGACTGCAAGTGAGGATCCGAAGAGAAGCGGAATATCAGCGGCTTTTTTCAACTTGGGCCGCTGAGTGGCTGACGCCACAATGCCTGAAACCAGCATGAGAGCAATCCCGCCGATTGCCGCGTAGCGCAGCGGATCCCTCTCCTCTTCCAAAAACAACGGTAAGCTGCCGATGCCGGTCGTCCGGCCAGTTATTCCCCACTGAACGAAGGCCAGCAGCAGCGGGTACAGGACCGCAAGCTTGAGCGCGAAGTCCAGAACCGGCCAGGACCAGGGATTTCTTTGCAACCGCTCGATGTCGGCCTGGTCCACCGCGCGCGGAGTGATCCACCAAGCGATCTTCGCCAGAATGCCTTTCGAAGGAAGCGGGTTTTCCTCCGCGTTCTCCGGGGTCAGGATGCGGGGCATACCGTTCAGAACGCGTGATACCGTTGCCGTGTAAAGCATCGGTCCATCGCGGCGTTTCAAAATGCGCGTGATGCGGCTGGCATCCTTAGGGCTTTCCAATGCAAAACTGACCAGGCCTAGGATCAGCAAGAAGAGGATTGCGTAGGCCCAAACATACCAATGGGATTTCAAGTCCGGGACCCCAACGGTAAGGATTGCGATGGTAAGCGCGGCGATCACTCCAAAAATAGCGGCAGGCAATCGATCCTCCTTCAATGGCGGGATCTTCGCCGGATAGTGTGCTCTAGGCAAGAATTTGAGGTGCCAAACGGCATCTGTTGTCGGGTGCCGGATTGCCGCCCGTTGACCCGTGGCTGCCCACTCCCGGAAACATTTTTCTTGACGCTTCTCCAGCCCGGTTGACATAGTGCCGTCACCCAAGCTGCGCCCGGAGCGGAACCCCCGCTGCGGGCGCTTTGCGTTCCGGGAGGCGTCCCCCATGACGATCCGCAAGCTCTGCGCGGCCTCGGGCTGCGACGACCTCGCCGTGCCTGGTGCCGCGCTCTGCCCGGACCACGGGGCGGAACGGATCGAACGGAACCGCGCGCGGCGGGCGAAGATCAAGACGGCCGACGAGATCCGGCGCCGCGCGAAGCTCTATGCCAGCCCCGCCTGGAAGACAGCGCGCGCGGCGTTTCTTGAGACCCATCCGCTCTGCGCCGATTGCGCGGGGCTGGGGCTGGTGACCCCGGCGACCGAGGTCGATCACATCGCGCGGCACGAGGGCGACCGCGCCCGGTTCTGGGACCGCTCGAACTGGCAGGCGCTCTGCAAGAGCTGCCACAGCCGCAAGACCGCCCGCGAGGTGCTCGGGCGTCCCTGACACCGGGGGGTGTCCAAAAATC
>NZ_MUAV01000066.1:0-2455 GCF_003265965.1 Rhodovulum viride
TCCCATGCCCTGACCCGGGGCGGCCGCGCCGCCCGGGAACGCATTCTGGCCGCGGCGATGGCGCTCAGCGCCCGGCAGGCCAGCCCCCGCACATCGTCACCGACCGGGCCCGCCTGCCCGGACCAGATGAAGGAGTTTCCCGATGGATAGCCCAGATCCCCTGCGCCCGGACGGGGCGCCCGCGTGATGGCCGCGCGTCGCCATCTGGCCCCGGTCGAGACCGGCGGGCTGCCGGACTACCCGATTTCCAGCGAGGACCGGCTCGATTCCCATTTCTTCGTGCAGTGGAACCTCAAGCGCTGGCGCAAGAGCGAGTTCCGCCAGCTGGCCGAGCCCGAGGTCGGCTGGTACGGCTTCCTGCTGATCTGCGAGGCGCATGACGAGACCCCGGTGGGCACGCTGCCGACCGACGAGCGGCTCCTGGCCAAGGCGCTGGGGATCACGGTCGACCGCTGGCACCAGCTTTGCGAGCGCGAGATGACGCCGCTGCATGGCTGGTCGCGGGTGCGCTGCGACAATGGCGAGATCCGGCTGGCGCATCCGGTGGTGACCGAGGTCGCGGTCGAGGCGCTGGCCAGCAGCCGCCGCAACCGGGCCGAGGCCGAACAGCGCCGCCGCAACAAGCGGCTGAAGGATCTGCGCGAGATGATCGAGAAACGGATCGGGGCCGGGCAGCTTCTGCGCGGGCCGCAATTCCTCGACCGTTTCGACGACTGGCTGGCCGAACGCTACCCCGAAACCCAGCGCCGCGAAGGCTTCATCCGCCAGGCGCTGGACGAGTTCACCGCGGAGATGGCCCGATGATCCGGTCAGGTTCGATCTGTGACATTCCGTTACCGTCACAGAATATTCCGGAACGATCACGGAAAATCACGGAACCGGACGGAAAAGTCACGGAATTTTCCGTGTTTCCGCCGGGCGATCCCCTTTTTTTGCGCCGTTTCCGTCACCGCTGAAAGGAGAGGAAACGAGAAGAAACGAGAAGAGAAAACCGGTCGCGCCGCCCCGGACGGGGGCGCGGACGGGCAAGGCGGGGCGAGGCTGAGAAGAGGGAAGCGGAGATGGACGCGAAGGAACAGGCCGAGGGCGAAAAGCGGGTGCGGGATCTGCTGATCGGGCCGCTGCTGCGGCGCGGGCTGGTGAAGCCGGGCGCGATGACCAAGGCGCAGTTCGACGAGATGCTGGCGGATCTGGCCAAGCGGCTGGCCTACATGACCCCGCCGAACCTCGCCGCGCTGGAAGAGATGGCGGCGGCCGCGCCCGGCGGCAAGGACCGCGACCGCTTCCCCATTGCCAATGCGATCCTGAAGGCGGCGGCGCAGATCCAGCCGCCCGCCGACGATGCCTCGCCGCTGATCCGGGCGGTCTTTGCCCATGCGGTCGGGCGGCAGGCGCTGGCCGAGGGCTGGGCGCCGGAGCTGCTGGACGATCTGCGCCGCACCCGGCGCTGGCCGGGCGGCTATGCGCTGGGTCAGATCCGCCAGGCCGCGGGCGAGGCGCTGCGCCGCCACGCGCATCTGGCGGGCGCGGATCCGGCCTTCCTCGATCCGGCCGAGGCCGCGTGGCTGCGCGACCGCGAGGCCCAGCTGGCCCGCTGCCGCCGCATCGCCGATCTCGCGGGGGCAGCGGCATGAGCGTCCGGGCGATCCACGGCAAGGGCGTGAACCGCGCGCGCGTGATCTGTGATGGCTGCGGGCGCGAGGAGGTGGTGACCTGCAATTACCTGCGGCGGCCGGGTCAGGCCTGGGCGCCGGACGAGGGGCAGACGAGGCGGAAGATGATCGGGCGGGGCTGGGCCGAGGTGAAAGGCAAGCTGCACTGCCCGGGCTGCGAGGCGAAACGAAAGGCGACAGGCATGACGAAGACGACGACGAAACCGGCCCCGGCGCCGGACCCGAAACCCGACGAGGCGTTGCGGCACCCGACCCGGGCGCAGAAGCGCGAGATCATGGATCTGCTGGAAGAGGTCTATGACACCGCGGCGGAACGCTACCGGCAGGGCGACACCGACGCGACGGTGGCCGAGGTGCTGGGGGTGATGCCGGGCTGGGTGGCCGAGATCCGGGATGCGTTCTTCGGGCCCGATGGCGGCAACGAGGACATCGCGGCGGCGCTCGGCCGGATGGAGGCACTGGAACGCGACATGCGGTCGGTGGCCGACGAGGCGGCGCGGCAGCGGGCGGCGGCCGAGAAGAAGCTGGCCGAGCTGTCGGTCCTGAAGGTCGATCTCGACCGGATCCGGGTGGCGGTGGGCCCGCGGGCGCTGCGCAAGGCCGGGGTCGCGGCATGACGGCGGCGGCCCGGGTCAGGGTGCCGCCCGCCTCCCGGACCCGGCGTGCGATGCCGGTGCGCGCGGCCCTCGAATGGGCCTTCGGCACCGAATGCGCCCGGCTCGACCACGACGAGATCGAGGCGGTCGGCGGCACCGGCTGGCGGTCCTATGGCATGGAATATG
>NZ_MUAV01000067.1:0-2383 GCF_003265965.1 Rhodovulum viride
GCTCGTCAGGCTCATAACCTGAAGGTCGTAGGTTCAAATCCTACCCCCGCAACCATAGTCACTTGCCTCACGCCCGCGCTAACAGCGCGGGCGTTGGCATTTTGACACATCCCATTGCTGCACAACGACAAAATCGACCCAAGCTCCCCATACAGCTCAATCACATGCCCGTTCGCGGCGTCCGCGTCGGGGCTCAGCACGATCTTCTCGATCAGACCGCGCAGGATCTCCACCGCCTCCGGCCGGCTTGCCGGATCGTTCAGCGCAGCCGCCAGATCCGAAACCTTCGCCGCGTAAACATCCGCCAGCCCCGGGTGCAGGACCACCGGGCTCCGCGCGGGCAGGGCGGTCAGTTTTGCTTCAAACGCCGCCTTCTGCGCCTCCAGCGCATCCATCTTTGCCTTCATGCTCGGATGAAACATGCCTTCCGTGATCGCAGTAACGATGTTGTCGATCTCCTTCGTCACTTTCGACAGAGCCCGTTCCGCCTCGACCCGTCCGGCCTCGGCCTCGAGCCGATCCTTCTCCATCTCCCGGTGAAACTCCGCGATGAACTCCGCCACCAGGTCAGGATGCATCAGCTGTGTCTTCAGCCCGTCAAGTACACGCGCTTCCACATCGAGCCGCTTGATGGTCTTGCGATTGGTGCAGGTCCCGGAGTTCCGGGCCGCGGCACAGCCCAGGCGGCTGTCACTGATCATGATATAGCCCGCGCCGCAGCAGCCGCAGGTCAGAAGCCCCGACAGCAGATAGCGCGGGCGATGGCCGCGCTCGATTTGGGGGGCGTCGGGATCGGCGGCCCGTTCGCTCAGGATATCTTCGCGGATTGCGCCCTGACGCTGTTTGACCCGAGACCAGAGGTCGTCTGCGATGATGCGCAAGGCCGGGGTGTCTTCGGTGATCCAGGCCTCGGGCGGGTTCGGCCGTGCCTGACGTTTGCCGGTATCGGGGTCTTTGACGAAGCGCTGCCGGTTCCACACCAGCTTGCCGATGTAGAGTTCGTTGTTGAGAATGCCCGTGCCGCGCTTCCAGTTCCCGGAGATCGTCGAAAAGGACCAGGTGCCCTTGCCCTTGCCGCCCGAGCGCGGGGCCGGAATCCCATCCCGGTTCAGGCTCGTCGCGATGGTTCGCGCGCTGCGCCCGCAATCATATTCCATGAAAATCCGCCGAATGATCGCCGCCTCTGCCGCGTCGATCACCCGGTCTCCGGTCGTGAACGACCCGTCCGGCAGCGGCTGGCGGTCCAGACGGTAGCCATAGCTGATCCCGCCCGCCGATTTGCCCGCCCTGACGCGGCCCTCAAGGCCTCGATGCGTCTTCTCGGCCAGGTTGCGCAGGAACAGCGCCGACATCGTGCCGCCAAGCCCGATATGCATCTCGCTGATCTCGCCCTCGGCCTTGGTGACGATCTTCACGCCGAGATAGCGCATCCGCTTGTGGAGCCCCGCGATATGCTCCTGGTCTCGGCTCAGCCGGTCGAGCGCCTCGGCGACGATCACATCAAAGCTGCCGCGCATTGCCGCCTGTTGCATGCGTTGAAAATCGGGGCGCAGCTGCGAGGCCCCGCTCATCGCCTCGTCCGCGAAAACTTCGGCTACTGTCCAGCCGCGCTCCTCGCACAGCCGTCGGCACAGCCGCACCTGATCCGGGATCGAGGCCGCCGACTGAAGATCCGTCGAATAGCGCGCGTAGATCGCCGCGCGCGGCGCCGCCGTCCGAGTCGTCATGCTCACCTCCGTCAGCTTGCGTCAGTATGGCACGCGCGCGCCTCGCGCGCAGCTTGTCTCGCCAGAAGCCGCGCCAGTGCGATCAGCGCGGGGGCTGGCGGCGGGACAGGCAGCTGTTCTGCCCTGTCCTGCCCGCCTTCTGTCCGCTTGCCCGCCATGACATGCCTTTCCCGGTCCCGCACGCGAAGGTCCCGCGGCGGGGGATGGTGATACTCTGCTGACCGGGGGCTCTGGCCCGGCGCCGTTGCTCGTCATCATATCCCGGGCAAGCGGGGTGCGGCGCGCGAAACCGCCACGGATCAGCACGAGATTGTGGAAAAGCCCCTTGAAAATAAGGATAATTCCCTTTCCAGAGGGCAGGCAGCGCGACCCTGCTCCGTGGCGGGATGGGGGCTGCAAAAGGCAAAATTTTACCAAGGGGGAGTTCTCCAGATTTTTGGGCAGACGGGGGCTCTCAAAGGCGTTGTTGCGCAAATCCAGGGGATTCATCTCGTGAATCCAGCATGCTAGCCGGGCAGCATGAGCAGACCTCCGAAGCCGATCTACAAGACGATCAACTGGCAAGCGTATAACCAGGCGCTGAGGCAGCGCGGCTCGCTGACCGTCTGGTTCGATCCCGAGATGCAGTGGGACGCGGTCCCTTCCGGACGGCGCGG
>NZ_MUAV01000068.1:0-2295 GCF_003265965.1 Rhodovulum viride
CGCGCGCGGCGAAGGCCCGGCGCATCACGCCCGAGGTCTCGCAGCCGATCAGGATCCGGAGGGGCGCCGACATTCGCCTCAGACCAGGCTGAAGCGCGCGCGCCGCGCGGGCTCGGGGTCGGGCTTGGTCTCGGGCGGGCAGGGGCGGATCGTGACGACCCGAACCTCGCCCATGTTGATCGCCCCCATGGGGAGGAAGAACCAGCTCAACGGGCCGGTTGCGCGGTCGTGCGTCTTCAGCTCTTCCAGCGCGCCGAAGACGACCGATTTCGCCGCGATCCATTCGACGGTATCGCCTCCTCTCAGCGTGAATTTCAGGGTCCAGTCCGGTTCGGCGTCCGGGGCCGGGTCTTGCAGCCTGTCGGCGGTGGTAATGTCGTCGGACATGAGGTGTTCCTTGCGGTTTCAGGCGAAGGGGCAGCGGCGGGCGGCTGCCTCCATCCAGATGCGGGCGGCGTCGGCCTCGTCCCGGCCGAGGGCGGCGAGTCCGAAAAGCTGGATCTCGTATCCTGCCCGCGCGGGATCGTCGGGCGCGGGCTGGGCGATGCCCTGGCGGCGCAGCGCGCCGCGGATGGCGGCCAGCTGGACCTCGGGGGCAGCGGATCGCCATTCGGCGACGAAGTCGGCCAGTTCCGGGGCGGCGGCGAGGACCGTATCCATCAGAGACTTCCGTGGGCGATTTCGGCCAGCGTGATGCCGCCCCAGGCCGAGCCGACGAAGAGCGCGCCGATCAGGGCGCCCAGCAGCGCGTCGCGCCAGGTGCCGAAGCCGTAGGTTGCGGGAAGGTCGGGGATTTTGGGCATGCGGGGCATGGGGTCCTCCGGATCTGGGCATGGGATGAGGGCCGACACGCGGCCCGCACCGATGCTCAGAGACCGGCGTTCTCGTTGTCGTCGCCCTCGGCCTCGCCGGGATCGCCGGGCTCGGGATCGGCGGCCTCGACCTCCTTCGGGTCGGTGCCGGTGGGCGCGCGGTAATAGATGCAGCCCGGGGCGTGGGTGCGTTCGAAGGCGTTGGTGCCCGCGATGGCGGCAAAGCAGCCCGCGCCGTCGGCCGAGGGCTGGCGGATGGCCGACAGATCCTCGGTGGCATTGACGGCGGCGAGCGCGGGCGCGGCCAGCAGGGCCAGCGCGGCGGCGGCGGTCAGGATGGTCTTCATGGGGTTCCCCTTTCCGGTTACGGTGAAGAGGAATGTCGAAGATTTCGACATTTCAGTCAAGCTTGATCGCGCTAGAGTGTCGAAATAAACGACAATGCGGCAGATGGACCGCCGCGTTTGGGGTTGCGTGAGGGGGGGATCCTACTAGGCTGGGGTGAGAACGAAACAGGAATATCCTGGTGGAGAGAATGCCGAGTGCCGAATCCAGTCGCGGTGATCTAGAAAAACAAGAAGCGGAGATCGCAGGGCTCATGCGGCGTATGAGGGTCCGCGAGCTTCAGGATTTGTTGACGGAGGCGCGACGCCTATCGCGGGCTCGCCATAGCGCGAGCATAGCGGATTAGAGCTTCCCGGTCTTCTGGGGCCATCTCGCGCATAAGGTCAAGTATCTCTTTTTTATAGCTTTCTGCGGGGTCGCTAGTAAACAGCTCTTCGACAGTTACGTTCAGCGCGCGAGCGATAGAGGTCAAGCGCAAGGTGTTTGCTGGCTTTCTCTCGTTCTCGATCTCGGAGAGCTGCGAACGTGATAAGCCGGCCATCTCCGCCAGTTGCTGCTGGCTGAGACGCTTGCCTTCCCGAAGTTCCTTTATTCGCAAACCCATGGGCGAAGTATATTGTGCATCCGCTAAGCCGTCCCGTCGATTTTGGCGACGGAAGGGGCTTCTGCTGCTTGACTGAGATGTCGAAATGTTCGACACATGGGAACATGAACAGTCTTGCGCATTACATCCACGGCAGTGCGGAACAACTCACACATGAGCAGTGGGCGCGTCGGTTTGGGATCTCGCGCAGCCATTTCACCATGCTCAGGAACGGAACGGCGCAGCCGTCGAAAAAGCTGATGGTGCGGATCGAAGAGGAAACGAGCGGAGCCGTTTCCGTAGCGTCGTGGTTCCGAGCGGGCATGTCAGGGGACGCCGCCTGATGTTGTGTCACTGCAATCCTCTCGTCTGCATAACGCGCTGTCGGGCATCTACTTCTCCGGCACCGGCCAGTCGGGAGGACCCGGCATGTTGACGGCGTCCTCCCCATCGATTTCGACCCCGAGTCATTTTGCACGAAGCCACCATAGGGATGTCGCTATGCAAAAGTCCTTCCAGAATTTGCGCGACCCGCAGGAGCGGGAGCGGAAGTGG
>NZ_MUAV01000069.1:0-2210 GCF_003265965.1 Rhodovulum viride
CTGCCGGGGCCTTGCTGCCCGGTCAGGATCTTGCCCTTGCCCGGCGTGTCCCCGGGCCGTGCCCAGCGTCGGCCGGACACCTGCCCCTGTGTGAAGGCGCCGCCCGAGACCACGAAGGCCGAGGCGATGGAACCGCCGCCGATCCGGTGCACCTGCCCGAGGGCGCCGCCGGTTGCGTCGATCCGCGCTGCCACAGACCCGCCAGCCAGGGCATGGGTCTGGGCCAGCGCACCGCCCGATACCGTGGCCTGTGCCACGGCCGTTCCGCCCCCGATCCGGTGGGTCTGGCCGAGAGCCCCGCCAGCGATGGCCACCCGAGCGGCGATGCTGCCACCCGGAACCGCCGATATGTCCCCGATGGCGCCGCCGGTGATGACCACCTGCGACGTGACCGACCCACCGCCGATGCTGTGGGTTTGCCCCAGCTGGCCGCCAGAGACGGCGACTTGGGCCGACACCGCGCCGCCGGGCAGCGCATGTGTCTGGCCGAGGCCGCCACCAGCCGCCGAGACCTGCGCCGACACGACGCCACCGCCGATGGCATGCGTCTGCCCCAGATCCCCGCCAGAAATAGCCGGGGCCGAAGCGATGGCCGATCCGCCCAGCCGGTGCGTCTGACCGACTGCGCCGCCGGAGATCGCCACGGCCGAAGCAATCGACCCGCCGCCGACCTCATCCGGCGTCGTGGCGCCTGGGGTTGCGACCCGGAGGACGACGACACCATTCGCTCCGGGCGACCCGGCAAGATAAGCGCGGCTTGTGACGCCGGGGCCGCCATGGCCCGGGATGGTCGGGGTTTCCGGGTTGGTCGGGATGTTGACGTTCAGATCCCAAATCCGGCCGGTGCCGCCTGCGCCATATTCGACCGACAGGCCCGTGATGTCCGACACGATGCCCGGGCCACCAGCCCCGGCAGTGTCTGCGTCGGCATCGCCGCCGTTGCCGCCAGCCCCGCGCCCGCCGCCCGAATGCTTGCGCCCGCCGCTGACCCTATACCCGTTGCCGCCCCGATAAGAGGTCGGGTGCGCGGCCCCGAGAAGGGTATCGCCATCGTCCCTCGGCCCGGCGCCACCGCCATCGGTCGGCAGGATCGCCGCGCCGCCGCCAAACCCGGCACCAATGCCGCCGCCAAGCGCGGTCAGGCCAAGCGCGGAGGTGTCGCCACCTGACGTAGCCGCCGAAGTGGTCGACGTCCCGCCCAGCCCGACCGTGATCGCCAGCGTCCCGGCGGAAACAGCCATCGTGCCGATCAGCACATCGCCACCAGACCCGCCGCCCGAGGCGTTGTAGTTCGCCGGAGACGAAGCCCCGCCCGCGCCGATTATCGCATAGTCGATATCGCCCGCTGTTCCGACCTCGATCTGCGCATCGAACGGGCATTCGTAGATGTCGAAACTGCTCCCCGCGATGTTGACCGTGGTCTTGGTCGCCCCGGTCCCGGAGAAGGCCGAGATAACCGCATATGCCACGGGATCAGCCCCTCATTTCGCGGCGGTATTGCACCCCGGAAGCCAGCATGACGGCCAGCACGATCAGCACGGGCCACCAGAGCGCGGCCAGCACCCCGCCGGTGACATAGGCCAGGTCTTCCAGCCCGTCAGACGGCGCGGCCCCGTAGAGACGCCACTGCGCGGCCTCCCAGATCGCATAAAGACAAATCGCGGGCAGCGCGGCCCAGGCGCCCAGCAGAAACACCGGCAGAAAGCCGACGATCAGCGCGTGGCCGGTCTGGTTGCGGGCGAACCCCCAGGGGTCGTCGATGAACGCGCTCGGGCTTTTGAACAGGTGCCAGATCAGCATCACGCCCCCGTCGCTTCGAGCGCCGCGATCAGATCGGCCAGCGCCTGCGCCTGTCGGAGCGGGGCGGCCGTGGCGTCCGACACCGCCTCGATGCGGGCGATATATCGGGTGTCGACCCCTTCGCGCAGCATCGTCGCGGGCTGGATCAGGTCGCTGACCGCCAGCGTGTTGAGCCAGTCCGCCCAGCTGTCATTCCATGCGGTGGCGGCTGCGTCGATCTGCGCCAGCGCCGCGCCGAAATCGGCCAGCGTCTCGGGGCCGCCGAGCGAGGCCATGAAGGCCTCGGCCGCCGCGGGCTGTTTCTGGCCCTCGGCCAGGGCGGCAAGGCAGGCGAGCTTGGCCGCCCGCAGCGCCTCGATGGCGCCGTCGATCTCGCGCAGGCGCAGGTCGCCCGAGGTATCGCGGATGTA
>NZ_MUAV01000006.1:0-222439 GCF_003265965.1 Rhodovulum viride
GCGCCGCCGATGCGGTCGCAGACGAACGGCATGGTCGAGCGGTTCAACGGCAGGAACGAGGATGTCCCGCAGAGCCATCTCTTCCAGAGTGGCGAGGACCTCGAGCAGACCCTCCTGCGCTACGTCCACCTCTGCAACACCCAGCTCCCGCAATCAGTCCTGAAGGGGCGAACCCCCGTCGCACTCCTCAAGGGCTGACGACGCCACAGACCCGGGGCAGTTCAGGAAGCGCGTCTGCAATCTCGCGGGATGTGGCAGCTAACTTTATTACATAACCTGTTATTTTTCGGGCCCGATGGCGTATCCGAGTTTCAAGAGATCGCGGACAGAGGACAAGACGCCCCTGCTAGAGCGGTGTTTGTCGGTCGATCTGGAAGTTGATCCCAAGACGGCCCGGATCTTCGATCTGGCCGCGGTCCGGTTTGGCGACGGACCCGCGTCGTGGCGCCGAAAGGGCCGGTCGCCCGGGGGCTCGACCAGCTCGAAAAGGCGCTGGGCAAATCCGCGCATGTCATCGGCCATAATATCCTGCGCCCTGATATCGAACATCTGCTGGCGGCGCGCCCCCGGCTGGATCGCGCCACTGCCTTCGCCGCCATCGAGACCCTGTTGGCCGGACAGGTCTGCGGCGCGCGGGTCGGGCCGGTGTTGGACACGCTCTCGGACCCGAAAGCGGGCTGGTCGATGGCCTATGCGCTGGCCTGGATCGCGGTCGCGGGCGGAGAGTCGGTGATGCCGCCCTGGGTGCGGGCGAGCTTTCCGCAGGCGGGCCTCATCCTGTGCGACATAAGCTGTGGCGACGACGCCTGCGCTTGGTACGCCACGAAGAACGACCCGGTCGCGGCGCTGAGGTCGTGGTTCGGCTTTGACGGCTTCCGGCCCCAGCCGGTGGACTGCGACGGCACACCCTTGCAACAGCCCATCGTGGCCGAGGTGATGCGGCATGCGAATGTCCTTGGCATCCTGCCCACTGGCACCGGCAAATCCGTGTGCTATCAGGTCTCGGCGCTCAGCCTTTACGAGAAGACCGGCGCGCTGACGGTGGTGATCTCGCCCCTGGTGGTGCTGATGGCCGACCAGTATCAGGTGCCGGATCTGACCTCGGTCAATCTGTCCTGTGACGGGCGTCTGCGCGACGGGAACGCGACCCTTGGCGCCATCGCCGCGGCCAAGGTCGGCGATCCGGTCACGCTGCACCTGCAAGGCGGGAAATGGAGGATCCTCGACGGGCAGGGCCGGGTGCTGGGCTGCATGGCCAGGACCTGGGCGCCGCCCGAGGGAACCGGCACGGTTTCGGGAAGGGGCGGGGCGGTCATACGCTGGCGCAAGACCGACAACGACGAGGCCTTCCAGACCTGTATCCGCCGCGACGAATGGGAGACGATCCTGCCCGAACTGGTGTTCCGCAGGCAGGACCTGCTGGCATCGGGCAATCCGGCAAGGCCCGGGCCGCCTTGAGGCGGGCCCGGATGGGTCAGCCGGTCACGACCAGCGTCAGCCCGCCCATCGGCCCGTCGCCCGCGACCTGATCGATCCCGATCACCTCGAAGCCGATGGCCTGGCCCTTCGGGATGCTCAGCCGCGGGGTCCGGAGCGACAGCCGGGTTTGCCTGGCCTCGCGCGTCATCTCGCGGAACCGCGCGAAGAGATCGCGATGGGCCGAGGCCTTGGTCTTGCCCGCGTCGATCGCCCTCAGCACCGCGCGCATCTCGGCGCCCAGTTGCTTCTGGTCGTCCAGCGATATGCCGCGCCCGGTGATTGACAGCCGCAGGCCCTCGGGCATCGGTTCGGCCTTGACCTCGCCCCCGCCCTTGCGAAGCCTCAGCCCGGTCAGGTCCGCCCATCCGCGCTTGGGGATATCCGGGAAGGGCGCGATCCCGGCCAGCGCGGGATGCCGCAGGGCCATCAGCTCGGTCGGTTGCAAGGCCCGGATCGCCAGGTCGATCCGCGCATTGGCCCGGTGAACGAGGTTGAAATTGAACGCCTGCGCCTGCCCGAGGATGTTGAGGTTCTGCTGGGCGACATGGCGGTCGAGCCGGGGATCGAGCGCGTCATCGTCGACCGGCAGATCCAGTGGCGAGAACGAGAAGACCCGCGCGAACAGGCATTTGTGACCCGACTGGCCGGGCGGAACGGTCCAGACGAACCGGGTTTCGGCAGCCCCCAGCGCCGGCACGAAGGCCTGCGGCACCGCGCCCCGCGTCAGGTTCTCGGCGAACCGGGTGGAAAAGCCGATGGTCGGATCGACAAGGAAATGCTCGACCTTCGCGGCGGGCACCGGCAGGTCGCCCCGGTTCTGCAGCGCGGTGCGGATCACGTAGGTATCGCCCGCCTGAAGCTGGGTCGTCGCGGCGCCCAGATTGGTAATCGGCGACAGCGTCAGGTCGGGCGAATGCCAGAAGGTGATCCCCGAAAACGGCCGCGCCCCGGTATCGCCGTCGAAGGACCGGATCACGAGGAACGAGCTGTCATGGAACACGCCGGGCGGCTTGCGCTCTTTGCGGCGAAACTGGTCCTGCAGCGTCTTGAGGGTGTCGGGGGCATAGGCATCGCGCCGCTTCCTGAGCTCGGCCAGGTAGTCGCGGGCAACCTTCAGGGTCTCGGTCATGGTCGGTCTCCGTCTCGGGGCGCCATTGCGCGCACGGAAGAATGGGTCAGGGCAGGATCGTCAGGCTCACCGTTCGGGGATCGGCCTGGTCGATATTGGTGATCAGCCGGGTCGGCTCGTTCGGGCTGTCGCCTTTCTGCCGCCAGCACAGGAAGCCGTAGCCGCGGTCGCTGTCGAGGTTGAAATCCGGGATCCTGAGCCCGCGGAACCAGCGCCCGTAAAGATGGCCGCTGAAGTCGAGCCCGTTGCCCAGCGTGCGCTTACCCAGAAGCGCCAGCAGCGCGGCCTCGTCGGGATCGCCGCCTGCATCCTGCATCGCGGCCAGTTGCGTCACCAGATCGTCGTCCAGCGGGATGCGCCCGAAGGCGTAATGGGTGGCGAATTGCGTGAAATAGCTGGCGGGCGCGGGCTGAACCGCGGATTTCTCGCCATCGGTCAACGGATAGATCAGGTGGCGTTCCTGGTTGAAGATCGCCGCCAGCGGGTCGCCGAGGAAATCGGCCGAGAAGCGCAGCAAAGGTTCGCGCCCCGCGACGTTGGCGGCGACGGTCCCGGTCGGGTCCGGCATCGAGGGCGTCACGAACTGGCGCAGCCGCGGGTCGGTCAGATGCTCGATCATCGGGAAGCCGAGCCCGTTCAGCGCCAGCGACAGGCGGAACATCATGAAGGCGTTGTAGACCTGTTCGTAGATCAGGCAGGCGGCATAGCGGATCGTCGCTGTGCCCAGTGTGACGACGGCGCCCGCAATGCCGTCGGCCAGCGCCGCCGCCGCCATCACCGCGGCGATGACCAGCGCAGCCAGCAGGATGAAGATCGAGAGGATCCCAAAATCCGACGCGGTATCCGTGGCGTCCTCGAGAAAATCGCCGACCTCATCAAGATTGTCCGTCGTCTTTTCCCAGACCTCGCGCAGCTCGGCGGTCAGCGAATAGGCAACCGGCGCGGGCAGGGTGCCGGTGTCGGTGAAGCTCTTCATGAACCGGTACCAGAGCCGATAGGTGTCATCGACATCCGAGGCGGTGATCCGGCTGGCATAATCCGGGTCGGGGTCGCCATCCTCCTGATAGACCTTGTTCATCGCCTCGGCGAGGAAGGCCGCGAAATCGGGGGGCAGCTTCGGGTCGCCCTCGGGTTCCTCGTCCGAGATCGTGCCGGTGAAGTTGAAGTTGCACAGCGCATGGATTTTCGAGCGGTTCCAGTCCTGTCCGGTGACGTTCAGCAGGTTGAAGACATCCTGGAAATTCTCGCCCGTCTTGTGGCGCTGGGACTGGCTGCGGTAGGGGCCGCCGGACCAGAGGTTGACATAGGCATGGCCGACCGTGTCGGCGCCCACATGGGTCAGGTAGCCAAGCGCGTAGAGGTGATGCGGCGAGGACATGTCGCGGGTCGAGTTCAGCAGCTCTTCGGCCATGCGCCCGGTCTTGCGGTAATGCATGGCGTCGAACCACCACCACTCGCCCTCCGCGGCGCCGTCGCGATAGGGGTGCGAGATCAGGTCGAAGAGGTTGAAGTCGGACACGAAGGCCTTCAGCGCCTCGGTCAGCGTCGCCTGAAGCCCGGTCAGGACGTTGTTGATGTCGTTGAAGGTCTGTTCCAGCTCGCTCAGCAGCGCGGAATCCTCGATCACCTCGTCCACGGCCTCGTCGAAGGCCTCGAGCGCGTCCAGGACCGGCTGCGGCACGACCGAAAGCAAGGCCTCCTTGAAGTCGTCGATGAAGTCGCCGACGTCGTTGTAGACCTCGACCAGCTTGCCGACCGTCGGGTTCAGATCCTTGGTGTTGAAGAAGAACGGGTCCGGCCCGTGGCAGCCGAAAAAGAGGTAGGGCAGGTTCTTCGGATCGGCCAGAAGGTCCTGCAGCTTCTGGACCTCGTCCGGTCCCGGACCCTCGCCGAGCCCGCGCCCGCTTTGAATGGCGGCCTTCAGACGGTCGGCGATCATGTGATGCATTGCGGGGCCTGGCATGGGCACCTCCCTGGGAAAACGAATTTGGGTCCAAAAGGCCTCGAACGGTGAGGCGGACTCGAACGAACTGAAAAGAAACGCGGCCGCGAAATGTCCGAATGATGCGCCCAAGGTGACGCAAAGTCAATTTCGTGGCGCGTTGTCCTGTTCCGGTCCGAAGGAGCGTGCCGTTCCGGCGGGACCGACCGCGGCCGGCCCGGGCCGCGTGCCGGGCAAACCCCTGATCCGTTCAGCCCTGCATCCCCGTGCCGACAGGGCCGGCGCCTGCCCGGTTTGACCGCATTTCCCGCAGGTGGCGGCGGATGCATCAAGATTCTTTAACAAATCGTTTCGGTTTCGTGATGATCCAGCCTACCGTTTCGGGACATGCGCAAACCAAAACGATCAAGAGAAACCGACAGCGGAGGGCCGACCCAATGAAGATTCTCGTGGGATTGGATGGGCATGAGACGGGCACAAGGGCGCTCGATCATGCAAAGCGACTGGCTGCGGCGATGGAGGACGCGGTCCTGCTTGTTGCCTATGTCATCGAATGGTCGCCCTATTCCTTTCAGACAGCCGAGGAAAATGCGGAGCGGCACAAGCGCCGGCTGGAAGAGGTCGCGGCGGCGCAGGAGCGCATCGTCGATCCGGCCGTGGCGGCGCTCGCAAAGGCCGGGTTCACGGCCTCGGGGCTCGTCCATCACGGCGATGTCGCGGACACGCTGCACCGGCTGGCCGAGGAAAACGGCGCGGACCTGATCGTGATCGGGCGTGCCTCGAAAGGCGGGTTCAGCCAGCGGCTTTTCGGGTCGTCGAGCGTGAACCTCGCGATGCATTCGACCATCCCCGTCACCGTCGTCGGCTGAGGAGATCCGAGATGACCAGATCGACATTCATCCCCGCCCTGCTGGCCGCGACGACGATCCCGGCGATGAGCCTTGCCCAGGAGGCCGCAACCATCGACGCCCGGGTGAACGAGGCCTTTGCCACGGTTACCGGCCCCTTCGTGGCGCTGATCTTCGCGCCGATCCCGTTCACCGGCTTTCCCTGGATCGTGCTTTGGCTTGTCGTGGCCGCCTCGATCTTCACCTGGTATTTCCGACTGATCCAGGTGCGTGCCTTCTTTCACGCCATTGCGCTGGTCCGGGGCGACTATTCCGATCCGAACGATGCCGGAGAGGTCAGCCATTTCCAGGCGCTTGCCACGGCGCTTTCGGGCACGGTCGGGCTTGGCAATATCGCGGGCGTGGCGGTCGCCGTCGGCATCGGCGGGCCCGGGGCCACGTTCTGGATGATCCTTGCCGGTCTTCTGGGCATGGCGTCGAAGTTCACCGAATGCACGCTGGCGGTCAAATACCGCAACGAATACCCCGACGGGACGGTGTCGGGCGGGCCGATGTATTACATGAAGAAGGGCTTTGCCGAGCGCGGCCGGAAGGGCGGCGGCATCCTTGCGGTGCTGTTCTCGGTCTTCTGCATCCTGGCCTCGTTCGGGGCCGGCAACATGTTCCAGGCCAATCAGGCCCATGCGCAGATTTCCGGCCTTGTCGGAGACTATCCGGGCTGGATCACCGGCATCGTCTTTGCCGCCATCGTCTTCGCCGTCATCGTCGGCGGCATCAAGTCGATTGCCCGGGTCACCGAAAAGGTCGTGCCCTTCATGGGCCTGCTTTACGTCGGCGCCGCCCTGGTGATCCTTGCTGCGAACTATGACCAGATCGGCTGGGCCTTCGGCCAGATCTTTGCCGGGGCCTTCACCGGTCTTGGCGTGGCGGGCGGGCTGGTCGGCGCGCTGATCCAGGGCTTCCGGCGCGCGGCCTTCTCGAACGAGGCGGGCGTGGGCTCGGCCGCGATCGCGCATTCGGCGGTGCGGACCAAGGAACCCACGACCGAGGGCGTGGTCTCTTTGCTGGAGCCCTTCGTCGATACGGTCGTGATCTGCACCATGACGGCGCTGGTCATCATCATCACGCGGCAACTGATGATCGACCCCGACACCGGCCGCTACATCGTTCAGGACGGGGCCATCCAGACCGTCGGCGGCACGTCGGGGGTGACCCTGACCTCGGCTGCCTTCGCCTCGGTCTTTTCCTGGTTTCCGGTGGTGCTGGTGCTGGCGGTGGTGCTGTTTGCCTTCTCCACGATGATTTCCTGGTCCTATTACGGGCTCAAGGCGTTCACTTACCTCTTCGGCGAGGGCAAGGTGCAGGAACTGACGTTCAAGGTCATCTTCTGCATCTTCGTCGTGATCGGGGCGTCGGCCAGCCTGGGACCGGTGATCGATTTCTCGGACGCGGCGATCTTCTCGATGGCGGTGGTGAACATCGCTGCGCTTTACGTGCTGATGCCGATCGTGCGCAGGGAGGTGAATTCCTATTTCGCCCGTCTGAAAACCGGCGAGATACGGAAATTCAGCGGCGCCCCGGCCGAATAGAGGCCCAGCTGCGGGAGGCGGCGTTCCGGCGCCGGCCCCATCTGCCAAAGCGGTCCACGACCCGCCCCTCACGCGACCGTCAGGCGGGCGGAAGCAGCCGTCCCTGCGTCCTGAGCAGATTGCGGTGGCCTTCGGGCGGCCCCAATGGCTCCGGGTCTGCTGACCCCCGCGGTCTTCCGGCATCGGGGGCGTGGTGGCAAGACCGGCTCACGCGCGCCGTTTCACGCCGTCCTTGCCCAGAAAGCTTGCGTATTGCTCGGCGGTGATGGGCCTCGACCACAGATGGCCCTGGCCGAGGTCGATGCCCATCTCTGTCAGGATCGCGCGCTGGGTGTCGTGCTCGACCCCTTCGGCGACCGACCGGATCCCCATGCCCTTGGTGATTTCGGCAATCGCCGCGACAATGGCCCGGTCATCGCGCCGGACCGCGAGACCCGCGACAAAGCTGCGGTCGATCTTCACCTCGCTGACCGGGATCTTCTTGAGATGCGACAGCGAGGCGTGGCCGGTGCCGAAATCGTCAAGCGACAGCTCATAGCCCCGATCCGCTAGCGAATCCAGTACCATGGCCGCCATGTCCGTGCCGCGGCCGATGAAACAGCCCTCGGTGATTTCCAGCAGAAGGTCGTTGCCGTCGATCCCCTGCGCCTCGAACATCGCGATGGTGGACATGAGCAGTTCGGGCGATTTCAGGTCGTCGGGATGAATGTTCAACGCGATCTTGCCCGGGCTCAGCGCCGCCCGGCGCCAGGTCAGGATATGCCCGGCGATCATTTCGGCGATGTGGCGCGAAAGATCGGGCAAAACGCCCCGTTCGGCGGCGATGGACAGAAAACGGTCGGGCGGTATGTTCTCGCCCCCGGCGGTTTTCCAGCGGACCAGCGCCTCGGCACCGACGGCCTGTCCGTCACGCAGCGAGATCTTGGGCTGATAGGCAATGCTCAGCCGGTCTTCCCGAAGCGCGATGCGCAGGCCCGCCTCGATCTCGTCGCTGGCGATCAGCTGCTGACGGAGCTGATCGTTGAAGGTGACGCACTGGCCGCGCCCGGTTTCCTTCGCGTGGTTGAGGGCAAGGTCGGCCCGAAGAAGCAGGTCGACCGGATCGGCGGCATCGTCGGGACAGATCGCCGCGCCGAAGGACGCGCCGGGATAGACCACGCCCCCGGTGAGCCGGGCCGGACCATGCAGAACCCTGAGCAGACGTCCCGCAATCGACTGGATCGCGGCCTCGTCCGTGGCGCCGGGCAGCAGGATGCAGAATTCGTCGCCCCCCAGTCGGCCGATCAGATCCCCTTCGGACAGGTTGGCCCGCAGCCGTCGCGACACCTCGGCCAGAAGCTCGTCGCCCACGCCATGCCCGAAAAGATCGTTCACGTTCTTGAAACGGTCGAGGTCCATCAGAAGCAGCGAGAAACTGCATCCGCCCGCCTTCTGTCTGTCGACCGCCTCACGCAGCCGGTCGTTGAAGGCCTTGCGGTTGACCAGCCCGGTCACGTCGTCGACATTGGCCAGCAGGAAATTCTCGTCATGCGCCCTTTTCAGGCGTGCCACGGCATCCGACAGGGCTGCAACGGAGTCGTCGCGCTGCCGCGCGGTTTCGCCTGCCGTGAAGGCGAAATAGGCGAGGAAAACGCCGTAGGCTGCGGCAAAGGCGGTCACCGACCAGGCCTGATCCCAGCCCCCGAAATGGAGGGAAAAGATCACCGGCACGAGAATTGTCAGCATGTAGCACAGCGCCGCGACGAAGGCCCGGTGCAGCATGAAGGCCCCGCCCGACAGCATGCCGACGCAGACCAGCATGACGATCATCGGTTCGCCCGGACCGTGGGCGGCGAAGACATAGACCACCAGCGCGGCCCAGGGCAGGGCAAGCAGGGCGGATGTGCGGGCAAGGATGCGGGCCGCGCGCGGAGAGACCCGCGACACCCTGTGTCTGGCGGCTTTGCGCGACTTCCGGGTCATTGTCAGGCACAAAACCAGAACCGCGGGCAGCCAGAACGCCAGGAAGACCGCGTTGCCGTCCTGATAGGAATTGGCGGCGAAGGCGATGGCGTTGAACGCGGTGACCAGCGCGCCGACCGGCGTCCCGTGGACGACGCTTGCGGCATCCTCGGGGCTGGGATGCTTGGTCAATGCCGAACGGATCGGCGCCAGAACGGAGTTCGCCATTTGGCGCATCGCTCCCTCATTTCGTCGTTCCCCCTTCATTCCCATCGCACAACAGTCGTAAACTCGGTCCAAACTGCGACAAAAGAACCGATTCAATCTTATCGGGTTCGCCTCGGACCGCGGGACCGGGCGGGAGCGAGTTTCGGGCGCCCGGCCGCAAGACCGGGGGCGGGCGACGGTCCTGTCCGCCGGTGCCGGTGCCGATCCCCGCGGATCGCGAAGCTGTGCTATACTGGTGTGGACGATGGTCAGAAGGAGACGCGCACATTGCGGTTCACTGCGCTTTGTTTCGCCCTTGCGGCCGGGGTCGGGGCCGCGCTGGGCGGCGCGGCCCCGGCGCGCGCCGGGGCCCCGGAGGTTCCGGCCTGGCTGCACGCGCATCTGGGCACCGGCGAGGGCCAGATCGCCCCGGTGGTTCTGGACAGGGCGCGCAGGCTCTACCACGAGAAACTGCAGCAGGGCACGGTGCGCAATCCCTGCTACCTAGCCATGGACGCAACCCGCCCGAGCACCGCGCGCGACGGCACGCCCGGGCGCCGGTTCTACGTCATCTGCGAGGCGCAAAGATCCTTTCGCGCGGTCTCGTCGGGACATGGCAACGGGCGCAAGCTGCAGCGTGCGGATTTCTCGAACGGCCGCGACTGCGCAAGGCATTTCAGCAATGCCGAAGGGTCCAAGCTGACCGCGGGCGGTTCTTATGTGACCGCCGAAACCCGGACCTCCTTCAAGGGCTATGTCGGCGCCGCGAACCGGCGCGAACCCTTCTTCCGCACGTTCCTGCTTTTCGACGGGGAAGGCGAGACGGCGAATGCCCGGGAACGGGCCATCGGCGGACATCCGGCCGTTCTGGTGAGATGGCAGTGCCGGTTCAAGAACCCGGACAGCCCCCATGCCGACACGGAGGGCTATGTGCCCTATGGCAAGCTGGTCAACTATACCGGCGGCCGCAGCAATGGCTGCACCACCTGGTCGGAGACCGCGTCCAAAGAGATTCTCGCGCTGGTCGAGGACAACCCGACCACGCTTTATATCTATCCGGAATCGGGCGATATCGACGCCGTCGCGGCCGCGGTGACGGTCGGCAGATCCCTGTCGCGCGCCGGCCTCTACTGGAATGACACCTGCCTGCAAACCATCCGCGCGCCCCGGTTCTGGCCGAAAGAGACGCTCGGGCCGATCATCGACGACTGGCGCGCCTCCCTGCCGAAACTCGCGCCGCCGGAACTGCCGATCTGCAAGTGAGGGCGGGGCGGCTCCTGCGCCGAACGGGTGTTGCGGTGCTGGCTGGAACTTCTCGGGCAAGGCAGGCGCTCGCGAGACCTGGCAGGGTTTTTCGAGGGGCCGGAAAGGTGTGCGCCAACGTTCGGGCATGACGGGATCAGGCCCGCCACAGCGGCTCCGGCGCGGGGCGGGTCGACCCTGCGCCCAAGGCGAGTTGAATTGCAGTCTCGCGGCACCCGGACTATAGGCGAAGATCATGCGCAGCTCTGTTCCTCCGCTTTTCCCGCCGTCGCGCCGACCCTCTTCCGGCGGGCCTGCCGCGCCGTTCCTGCCGATGAGCCGGGCCGAGATGGCGGCGCTTGGCTGGGACGAATGCGATGTCATTGTCGTGACCGGCGACGCCTATGTGGATCATCCGAGCTTCGGCATGGCGATCATCGGGCGCCTGCTCGAGGCCCAGGGATACCGCGTCGGCATCATCTCGCAGCCCGACTGGCAATCGGCCGAGCCGTTCAGGGCGCTGGGGCGCCCGCGGCTCTTCTTCGGCGTCACCGGCGGCAATCTCGATTCGATGGTCAACCGCTATACCTCGGACCGCAGGCTGCGCCATGACGACGCCTATACGGCGGGCGGCGAGGGCGGAAAGCGGCCGGACCGCTGTACCATCGTCTACACGCAGCGCTGCCGCGAGGCCTACAAGGACGTGCCGGTGGTACTGGGCGGCATCGAAGCCTCGTTGCGGCGCATCGCCCATTACGACTACTGGTCCGACAAGGTGCGCCGGTCGATCCTGGCCGATGCCAAGGCCGACCTGCTGCTTTACGGCAATGCCGAGCGCGCCGTCGTCGAGGTCGCGCACCGGCTGGCGGCCGGCGAGGCGGCCCGCGATCTCGACGCGATCCGGGGCGTTGCCCTGTTCCGCCCGGTGCCTGCGGAATATACGGAGTTGCGGGCCGACGATCTTGCCTCTGCCGACGAGGGCGCCAGCCGCAAGTCCGGCGACACCGTCATCCGGCTGCCCTCCTTCGACGAGGTCGCAAGCGACCGCGAGGCCTATGCGCGGGCGTCGCGCGTGCTGCACCGCGAGGCCAATCCCGGCAATGCCCGCCCGCTTGTCCAGCGCCATGGCGACCGCGATCTCTGGCTCAATCCGCCGCCCATCCCGCTGACCAGTGCGGAAATGGATGCGGTCTATGACCTGCCTTACGCGCGCGCGCCGCATCCGTCCTATGGCGATGCCAAGATCCCCGCCTGGGACATGATCAAGTTCTCGGTCACGGTGATGCGCGGCTGTTTCGGCGGCTGCACCTTCTGCTCGATCACCGAGCATGAGGGCCGCAAGATCCAGAGCCGGTCCGAGGCCTCGATCCTGCGCGAGATCGAGCATATCCGCGACAAGACCCCGGGCTTTTCCGGCGTGATCTCGGATATCGGCGGGCCGACCGCCAACATGTACCGGATGGCCTGCAAGGACCCGAAGGTCGAGGCCGCCTGCCGCCTGCCGTCCTGCGTCTATCCCGAGATCTGCCCCAATCTCGATACCTCGCATGACGACCTGATCCGGCTGTACCGCAAGGTCCGCGAGGTCGAGGGCGTCAAGAAGGTGATGGTCGCCTCCGGCGTGCGCTATGACCTGGCCGTCCGGAGCCCGGACTATATCAGGGAACTCGTCACCCATCATGTCGGCGGCTATCTGAAGATCGCGCCCGAACATACCGAGCGCGGGCCTCTCGAGCTGATGATGAAGCCCGGCATCGGCACCTATGACCGCTTCAAGGAGATGTTCGATGCCGCCGCCAGGGAAGCGGGCAAGAAGTATTACCTCATTCCCTATTTCATCGCGGCCCATCCCGGCACCACCGACGAGGACATGCTGAACCTCGCGCTCTGGCTGAAGAAGAACCGCTATCGCGCGGATCAGGTTCAGACCTTCCTGCCCTCGCCCATGGCCACGGCCTCGGCCATGTACCATACCGGCATCAACACGCTGAAAGCCGTGCGCCGGGGCGCCTCCGAACGGGTCGAGACCGTGCGCGGCGGGCGCCAGCGCCGCCTGCACAAGGCCTTTTTGCGCTATCACGACCCCGAGAACTGGCCGCTTCTGCGCGAGGCGCTGAGAGCCATGGGGCGTGCGGACCTCATCGGGCCGCGCCCGGACCAGCTTGTGCCCGCCACTCAGCCGCTCGGAACCGGAAAGATGGGCGCGAAGAAACGTCCCGCGCGCGGCGGCTTCAGGGGGCAGGCCTTCACCACCAAGGGCGTGCCGCTGCCCCGGAAATAGGCCGCGCGCTCAGGCGCCGGGGGGCGGACCGTTTTCGCCTTCCGCGGCCGGCGCCGGATCCTCGCGCTGCAGGACGGCGGCGAAGAAGCCGTCGGTATCGTGGCGCGCGGGGGTCAGCGACAGGTATGCGCCCTCGACCGCTGCCGCCAGCCCGGGCGCGGCCTCGCGGGGCGGCACGACGCGAAACCCGGGATGCGCCGAGAGGAAGGCGGCCACCCGGTTTTCGTTCTCCTCGGCCAGCATCGAGCAGGTCGCATAGACCAGCCGTCCACCGGGCTTCACCAGCCGCGCGGCACTCGCGAGGATCCGGCCTTGCAGCGCCACGAGACCGTCCAGCCCGTGTTCCTCCGGCGACCGCCAGCGAGCATCGGGATTGCGCCGCCAGGTGCCTGTGCCGCTGCAGGGTGCGTCGACCAGGACGCGATCGAAGCTGCCTTTCTGGCGCTTGACCCACCGGTCGGTTTCGCTGGTCAGCAGACGGGTTTCGGTATTCTGGAAGCCCGCGCGCCGGACCCGTTCGGCACAGCGCTTCAGGCGCCCCTCGCTGACATCGCAGGCGACAAGGCGGCCCTTGTTGGCCATCTGGGCCGCAATCGCCAGGGTCTTGCCACCGGCTCCGGCGCAGAAATCGGCCACGCGCTCTCCGGGCCGGGCATCGACCAGCAGGGCGACCAGTTGCGAGCCCTCGTCCTGGATCTCGATCGCGCCGGTCCTGAGCCCGTCGAGGCGGGCAAGCGACAGGCGTTCGTTCAAACGGATGCCATAGGGCGCAAGCCTTGAGACCTCGGGCCGAAGGCCAAGATCCTTCAGTCCGCCAAGCACGGCCTCGCGCGTCGATCGGATCGGATTGACCCGCAGATCGAGCGGGGAGGGGGTCAGAAGGGCCGCCATCTCGGCCTCGAAGGCCGCCCCGAAGCGCCGCCGAAGCGCCGCCTCCGCCCAGGCCGGGCATTCAAGGCGCACCTCGTCCGGCATGGCCGGATGAACGATGGTGCAGCCCCGCAGCCGGGTCAGGAACGCCTGTTCGCGCTCGGTCAGGGCGGCGGGCGCGGCTTTCGCGCCATTGAAAAGGCGTCTGATCCGTTCGGGCGTCCTGCCCTCGCCAAGCACGAGCCAGGCCAGCAGCCGGTCGCGGGGCGTGGCGTCGCGCCCCTGTTTCGCAAGCCACCACCCAAGCCGTGCATGATGGCGCAGAAGCGTCTGCAGCAGCTCGATGATCGCCCCCCGGTCCCTGTCGCCGATATGGCGCCGCGAGCGGACCCAGGCGGATACGACAGCATCGGCAGGGCGCGCGGCGCTGTCGATGTCACTCAGAAGATCGAGGGTGGCTTGCAGGCGAGCGGCAGGGGTCACGGTCGGAGGTCGGGCTCGAAACGGTTCAGGACAGGGGCGAGACACGCGTCCGGTCGCGGGGCGAACCTCCTGGCCGGTCCCGGCGGCCTTGCGGCACTCGCCGCGGTCTTAGCCGGAAGATCCGCCTTTGGAAACCGTCCTTCGCGCCGCGCCGCCAGGGCCGGACGCGCTGCGCGGGCGGTCCTGCGGGACGCCGCCTTCGCCTCCTGGGTCAGGGGGAGGCGGGCGCCGGGAGCGTTCCACGGCCCGCGCGCGAAGTGCGCCCGAACCCGCGCAAGGGCAACGAGGCGGACGCGATCTGCGGCCAGCCGTGTGCAGGGCCCGGGCGCGCGGCCCGCCGGCGACCGCCAGAGAGGGGCGGTTCCCGGCGGACCGGCTCGGGCCCTTGGTCAGACCGCGGTGAAAGTTCGCACGAATTCAGTTGCGGGTCTTGCGCGGATCTCGGCGGGCTTGCCCACCTGTTCGATGCGGCCCATCGACATGACGACGACGAGATCGGCAAGTTCCATTGCCTCTTCCTGATCATGGGTCACGAAAACGGTTGTCAGGCCGGTATTGTCATGGATTTCGCGCAGCCCCTGGCGCAGTTCCTTGCGCACCCTGGCATCGAGCGCGCCGAAGGGTTCGTCCAGCAGCAGCATCCGCGGCTCGATCGCCAGCGCGCGCGCCAGTGCCACACGTTGCCGCTGCCCGCCCGAAAGCTGGTTTGGATAGCGGGCGCCGATGTCGGGCAACTGGATCAGGTCCAGCAGCCGGTTCACGCGGCGGCCGATCTCGGCCTCGGTGGGGCGTTCCCTGCGCGGCCGCGCGCGCAGGCCATAGGCCACGTTCTCGAACACGGTCATGTGCCGGAAAAGCGCGTAGTGCTGGAAGACGAAGCCCGCGCGCCGATCCTGGACCGAAAGCCCGGTCGCGTCCGCCCCGTCGAACCGCACGCGGCCCGAGGTGGGAAATTCAAGCCCCGCGAGGATGCGCAGAAGCGTCGTCTTGCCCGATCCCGACGGCCCGAGCAGCGCGATGAGCGCGCCTGACGGGATGAACAGCGACACCGGATGCAGCGCCCGTTCGGTGCCGAATTCCTTCGCGAGTTCCTCGAGTTCGATATTCATGGGCCGTCCTTTCTCAATGACGCCGCGTGGCCGCCAGCAGGTCCGCATGGCGCCATTCGAGCAGGGATTTCAGCAGCAGGGTCAGAAGCGCCAGCATCGCCAGCACCGAGGCCAGCGTGAAGGCCGCGACCGAGAGGTATTCGTTGAAGAACATCTCGACCATGGTGGGCATCGTCGCCGTCTCGCCGCGGATCTTGCCGGAGACGACGGCGACCGCGCCGAACTCGCCCATGGCACGCGCGTTGCACAGCAGCACGCCGTAAAGCAGCGCCCAGCGGATGTTGGGCAGCGTCACGGTGAAGAAGGTGCGCCAGCCCGACGCGCCCAGCGTCAGCGCGGCTTCCTCCTCGGTGCGGCCCTGCTCGATCATCACCGGGATCAGTTCGCGCGCGACGAAGGGGAAGGTCACGAAGAGCGTGGCCAGCAGGATCGCCGGGAAGGCGAAGACGATGCGGATGTCATGGGCCATCAGCCAGACGCCCAGCGACGAGTTCGCCCCGAAAAGCAGCACCAGCATCAGGCCCGCCACGACCGGAGAGACCGAGAACGGAAGATCGATCAGGGTGATCAGGAAAGCCTTGCCGCGGAAGTCGAACTTGGCGATGGCCCAGGCGGCCGCGATGCCGAAGGCGGCGTTCAGCGGCACCGCGATGACGGCGATGCTCAGGGTCATGCGGATCGCCGCCTGCGCATCGGGCAGCGAAAGCGCCGCGATCATGCCGCGCCAGCCCTGGGCCAGCGCCTCGGCGAAGACCGTCGCAAGCGGCGCGAAGAGAAAGAGTGCCACGAAGAGGATGGCGAGGCCCACCAGAAGCGCGCGGGCCAGCGGCGGTTCGGTCGTGACCGGGACGGGTCGCGAAAGGACGATGTCAGACAAGGCCGATCCTCCGTCTGCTCCAGATCTGGATTGCGTTGATGGCCAGCAGCATGGCGAACGAGATCAGCAGCATCGCGATCCCGATCGCCGCGGCGGCGTCGTAATTGTATTCCTCGAGCCGGATCACGATCAGCAGCGGAGCGATCTCGGTCAGGCCGGGAATGTTGCCCGCGATGAAGATGACCGAGCCGTATTCGCCCACCGACCGCGCCAGCGCGAGGGCGAAGCCGGTCAGCAGCGCGGGCGTCAGCGTCGGCAGGATCACCCGGCGCAGGGTGTGGCTCCGGCGGGCGCCCAGCGTGGCGCTGGCCTCCTCGATATCGGGGTCCAGTTCCTCGATCACCGGCTGGACGGTGCGCACCACGAAGGGCAGGCCGATGAAGACGAGCGCCAGCCAGATGCCGGTCTCGGTATAGGCGATCCGCAGGCCGAACGGCGCCAGCGCCTGTCCGAAGGGGCCGTTCGGGGTGTAAAGCGCCGTCAGCGCGATGCCCGCCACCGCGGTCGGCAGCGCGAAGGGCAGATCCACCGCAGCGTCGATGAGGCGGCGGCCCCAGAAACGGTAGCGCACCAGCACCCAGGCCAACACCAGCCCGAAGACGAGGTTGAAAAGCGACGCGATCACCGCTGCGCGAAACGACAGCGCCAGCGCCGACCAGACCCGGTGCGTGTTCACCATCCCCCACAACTCTGCCGGGCCGATCATGAGGCCCCGGCCCAGCAGCGCGCCGATGGGAAGCAGGACCACGATGGACAGCATCGCAAGCGCGATCCCGAAGCTCAGCCCAAACCCCGGAAGGGGAGAGGGCGCGCGGAGAAGGGCCGCTTTCATGGCTCAGTCCTCGTAGATCTGGTCGAAGATGCCGCCTTCGCCGAAATATTTCGGCTGCACCACGGGCCAGCCGCCAAAATCGGCGATGGTGACAAGATCGAGATCGGGGAAGCGCGCGACATCTTCGGGCGCGGCCTGCGACAGGTCCCAGGCGCGGTAGTAGTGGTGCAGCGCCAGAGCCTGTGCCTCGGGGCTGTAGAGATGGCCGAGATAGGCCTCCGCCACCTCGCGCTGGGCGTCCGACGTGATGTTGCCGTCGACCAGCGTCACCGGCGGCTCGGCAAGGATCGAGACCGAGGGCACCACGATATCGAAGGCGTCGTCGCCAAGGCTTTCAAGGGCGAGGAAGGCCTCGTTCTCCCAGGCCAGCAGCACGTCGCCGATCCCGCGCTGGGTGAAGGTCGTGGTCGATCCGCGCGCGCCGGTATCCAGCACCGGCACGTTGCGATAAAGCGCGCAGACGAAGTCGCGCGGATCGAGGCCGTTGCGCTCGGCATAGGCCCAGGCCGCGAGGAAGTTCCAGCGCGCGCCGCCCGAAGTCTTGGGGTTGGGCGTGATGACCTGCACCCCGTCGGCGACGAGGTCGTCCCAATCCTTGATGCCGCGCGGATTGCCCTCGCGCACGAGGAACACGATGGTCGAGGTATAGGGCGAGGAGTTGTGCGGCAGGCGCGATTGCCAGTCGGCCGGGATGCGGCCCGTGCGCTCGGCGATCTGGTCGATATCCGCGGACAGCGCCAGCGTCACCACCGTTGCCTCGAGCCCGTCGATCACGGCCCGGGCCTGCGCGCCCGCGCCGCCGTGCGACTGCCGGAGGGTGACCGGCGCGTGGCCCTGCGCGATCCACCAGGCGCTGAAAAGATCGTTGTAGGCGCGGTAGAATTCCCGGGTCGGGTCGTAGGACACGTTGAGGATCTCGACAGTCTCCTGCGCCATGGCCGGAAGCGGCCCGCCGACGGCCAGACCGATGGCGGCGGCCCGCAGGATGCCTTTCAGACGGCTGGTGCGCCGCTCGGCCCGAAGGCTTGCGACTTGCACCGGACGCGCATTGCGTTCGGTCCGGCCGTCGCCGGAACGGCGGCGGACAGCGCCCCGGGCACGTCTTCGTGCACCGATTTCTATGGTTCGAAACATGTCCGGTCCTCTGCTGGTCCCTGTCGAATTCTGGTGTCAGGCCAGCGGGGCAGAGCGCCTGTCGCGGGGGATGAAGCCGCGCGGTCGCGCCGCCGGCGCCGCCTGACCCCATAATAACGACAGGAATAATCGTGAATAACAAGGAAAGAAACTCGCTCTTTTCTGTCGTGATTTTGGAAGATCCTTCTCCCGGGAAGGACCGCGGACAGGTGAGGCCCGCGCCGGACCGGGCGCCTTGCTTCGGAGCGGCAGGTGGCGGCGATTCGATCTCATGGTCCGGGCCGTGCGGGCGGTGGGCTCGGCAGAGCGAAGGGATGTGCGGCTTGACGAGACCCGAGGGCTCAAGCGGCCGATGGCCGTTTCGAAACTCGGCCGGCCTTGAGGACGGGTTTGCGCGCACGGTGGCGGCAGGCTTCGGGTTGCCTCGGCAGCCACCCGGACGCATCCTCCCCGTTGGCGGTAATCCATGCCCCGGCGTCGACGGCGACCTTGCAAGAGAGCCCTTCAGCGCCCGGATCGCCGATCCGGTGCGGCTGCGGATCATTCGTCCCAAGGCATGGCCAACCGTGCGACGGACCCACCGAGCGTCACAGGCGTCGCGGCGTTCGCCGCTAAAAGACGATAAACATAATAGACATTACGTATAAATATGGCATGCTCGCATCGACTCGTCAGCTATGGCCGTCCCGGGCCGGAAGGAGGCGCGATGAAGTTCGACCGGATCGACCTGAAGATCCTCGATATCCTCCAGCGCGATGCGACCGTGCCGGTTGCCCGTATCGCCGACCAGGTCGGGCTCTCGCAGACCCCCTGCTGGAAGCGCATCCAGAAACACGAGGAGGCTGGCGTGATCCGTGCCCGTGTGGCGCTGCTGGATCCCGATGCGCTTGGGCTGTCGATGACCGTCTTCGTTCTGGTGGAGGCGGTGGAACATACCCCGGACTGGCGTGTGGGCTTTCTGGCCGTCATCGAAAGACTGGAGGCGGTCCGCGATGTGTACCGGCTGGCCGGGACCCATGATTTCCTGCTGCGGGTGGTCGTGGCGGACATGCCCGCGTTCGACCGGTTCTACGAGGAGCTGACAGCCGGGGTGCGATTGCGCAGCGTGAACTCGATCTTCGCGCTCGAATGCCTGAGGGCCGACACGGCCTTGCCCTTGTCCGCCCGCTGGGCGGGGATCGAGGCCCGGTCATAGCCCGAAGGGCACGCTGCCGGTCGGCCGCAGAGTCCCGCCCAAAGCGCCTCGGGGCTTGGCATGTCCGAAGGCAGATCTGGTGTCTTCATCGGGACAGGTGCGGAAGACGGGCGCGCAGGGGGCTCAGGCCCCCGGACGACCCCAGAGGTCGTATTCGCCCGCCTCTTCGACCTCGACCGTCACCAGATCGCCCGGCGCCAGCCCCCCGGCGCCCTCGTCGATGAAAAGACAGCCGTCGATTTCGGGGGCATCGGCCTTCGTGCGGCAGGTGGCGATGCCGTCGGCGTCGATCTCGTCGACGATGACCTCGATGCGCTGGCCGACCTTCGCCGCCAGCTTCGCCTCGGAAATGGCCTGGGCCTTTTCCATGAACCGCTCCCAGCGGTCCTGCTTGACCTCGGCGGGAACATGATCGGGCAGGTCGTTGGCCGCAGCCCCCGCGACGTTTTCGTATTGAAAGCAGCCGACCCGGTCCAGTTGCGCCTCGTCGAGCCAGTCCAGCAGGGTCTGGAACTCAGCCTCGGTCTCGCCGGGATAGCCGACGATGAAGGTCGAGCGCAGCGCCAGATCGGGACAGACCGCGCGCCAGGCGGCGATCTCGTCCAGCGTCTTCGCCGCCGCCGCGGGCCGGGCCATGCGTTTCAGCGTGTCGGGATGGGCGTGCTGGAACGGAATGTCCAGATAGGGCAGGATCAGCCCCTCGGCCATCAGCGGGATCAGCTCGCGCACATGCGGGTAAGGATAGACGTAGTGCAGCCGCACCCAGATCCCGAGCGATCCCAGATCGCGGGCCAGATCGGTGATATGCGCCCGGTGGCCCTTTTCGGTCGCGTGTTTCAGGTCGACCCCGTAGGCCGAGGTGTCCTGACTGATGACCAAGAGCTCCTTGACCCCGGCTTCGGCCAGCTTCTCGGCCTCGCGGAGGACCGCATGGGCCGGGCGCGAGGCAAGCCTGCCGCGCATGTCGGGGATGATGCAGAAGCGGCAGTGGTGATTGCAGCCCTCGGAAATCTTCAGATAGCTGTAGTGGCGCGGGGTCAGGCTGACGCCCGAGGCGGGCAGCAGGTCCACGAACGGATCGGGCGCGGGCGGCACCGCGCCATGAACCGCATCCAGCACCTGTTCGTATTGATGCGGCCCAGTGACCGCCAGCACGGTCGGATGCGCGCCGGTGATATAGCCGGGCTCGGCCCCCAGACAGCCGGTGACGATCACCCGGCCGTTCTCCTTCAGCGCCTCGCCGATGGCCTCGAGACTTTCGGCCTTGGCGCTGTCGAGAAAGCCGCAGGTATTGACGATGACCGCATCGGCGCCCGCGTAATCGGGCGAGATCGCATAGCCTTCGGCCCGAAGCCGGGTCAGGATGCGTTCGCTGTCGACCAGCGCCTTGGGACAGCCGAGCGACACCATGCCGATGGTCGGCTGGCCAGGGCGGGCAGGCGTCTCGATCCGGGCGCGGGGCGCCAGGTCGGGACGCAGGTCGGGCGGGTTCGGCGATCTGGGCTGGGACATGGGCGTGCCTATACGCCAGAGCGCCCAGTCTGGGAAGTGGTCTGGAAAGCAGCCGCAGGCTGCCGGGGCGGGTTGTTGCGGGCGTCCGGGCGGCCTAGGCTTGGGCCATGGGTTTCATCGTCGGGCGGGGGATATGATGCGCTGGGTGATCCGGGGTCTTCTGGGAGTGGCGGTTCTGATCGGGCTGGCGGTGGCGGCGGTGCTGCTGATGCCCGCGGACCGGGTGGCGCGGCTGGCCGCCGATCAGGTGCAGAAAGCCACCGGGCGCAGCCTGACGGTCGCGGGCGGGGTCCGGCCCTCGCTCTGGCCCGAGATCGGGGTCGAGACCGGTGCCGTCACGCTGGCCAATGCCGACTGGTCCGAGGCCGGGCCGATGCTGTCGGCCGAGGGCCTTGCGGTGGGCATCGATCTGTCAGCACTTCTGCGGGGCGAAATCGCGGTGCGCGAGGTCACGGTGCTGGCGCCGCGCATCTTGCTGGAACGGGCCGCCGACGGGCGGGTCAACTGG
This sequence comes from Rhodovulum viride, assembly GCF_003265965.1. NCBI lineage: Bacteria > Pseudomonadati > Pseudomonadota > Alphaproteobacteria > Rhodobacterales > Paracoccaceae > Rhodovulum > Rhodovulum viride. Next base: position 21,179 of record NZ_MUAV01000006.1, read on the forward strand.
GACTTTTCCGCTGGAACGCAGGCGGCGGCCGACCCGGCCGCGCCCGACGCCGCCCCGGATGCGGCCGGGCCGGGCGAGGGCCAGGGCCCCGGTCCGCTGGCCGGGCTGACCCTTGACCGGGGCGAGATCTCGGATGGCGATCTGGTCTATCTCGATCATGCCAGCGGCGCGCGGACCGAGCTTTCGGGCGTCGATGCCACCCTCGCGCTGCCCGACCGGGACGGTCCGGCCGATCTCAAGCTGACGGCGGTGCTGAACGGGCAGGAGATCGGGCTGTCGGCGCGGCTGGGCCATGCCGCCGCGCTGGCGGCGGGGGACCCGACGCGGCTGACGCTTGAGAGTGCGCTGGGCCGGGCCAGCCTGGCTTTCGACGGGCAACTGGACCTTGCGCCCCTTTCGGCCGAGGGCAAGCTTTACGCCGACCTGTCGGATCTGCGGGCGATCTTCGCCGCCGCGGGGGCCACGCCGCCCGATCTGCCGCCCGGTGTCGGCCAGCGGCTCGTGTTGGAGGGGCAGGCGGCCTACACGCCCGAAGGTGCGATCCGTCTTGACCGCGCGAGCCTCCGGCAGGACGGCAATACCCTGACCGGCAACCTGGCCTTCGCGCCCGCCACCCCCCGGCCGCATCTGGAGGCGCAGCTTTCGGCCGGAACCCTCGACCTGACGGCTTTTTCCGGGGGCGGCAGCGGGTCGTCTGCCGCCACGGGCGGGGGCGGTTCATCGGGCAAGGCCAGCGGCGGGGGCTGGTCGACGGCCCCGATCGATGTGGGCTGGCTCGGCGCGCTCGATGCCGAAATCGGGTTCAAGGCCGAGGCCATCAATGCCGGCAAGGTGCGGCTGGGGCCGGTGCGGCTTGACGCGCGGCTGGAAGACCGGCGGCTGGCGGTCGATCTGCACGAGCTGCAGGCCTATGCGGGCAATGTCACCGGCAGTGTGGTGGCAAATGGCCGGACCGGCCTGTCGCTGGCGGGCGATCTCGATATTGCGGGGGTGTCGGCCCAAACGTTGCTGAGCGATTTCGCCGGGTTCGACCGGCTGGTGACCTCGGCCGACCTGCAGCTCGACCTGCAGGCCTCGGGCAATTCCGTGGCGGCGCTGATGGGGTCGCTGTCGGGGGGCGGGGCGCTTGGCTTCGGGCAGGGCGAGTTTCGCGGGCTCGATCTGGCGGGGATGCTGGTAAATCTCGACCCGTCCTATATGGGCGCGGGGGCGCGGACGATCTTCGACTCGATTTCGGCGAGCTTCACCATTGACCGGGGCGTTCTGTCGAATTCCGATCTCAGCATCTCGGCGCCGCTGCTGACCGCCAGAGGCAGCGGCCGTGTGGGCCTTGCGGCGCGGACGCTCGACTATACCATCGTGCCGACCGCTTTGCCGGGGGCCCAAGGCGGCGGCGTCAGCGTGCCGCTCAGGATCACCGGCCCCTGGGCCGCGCCGAATGTCCGGCTCGACGTCGAGGCTCTGGCCGAGGCGCGGCTGAAGCAGGAGCGCGAGGCGCTGGAACAGAAGGCGCGCGACCGCGCGGCCGAGGAACTGGGCGTGGGAACCGACGAAAGCCTCGAGGATGCGGCCCGGCGTCGGCTGGGCGAAGAGGCGTCCAAGGGATTGCGGAAACTGTTCGGGGATTGATCGGGGATTGATCGGCCGGGCCGCGCGGCGCCCCCGGACCCCGGGGGCGCGCGCAGACGGCGCCTAGCGCTTGCGGTCGCGCCGCGCGCTCATCGGCTGGAAGGCGACGCCCACATGGGCCTCGCAATAGGGTTTGCCCTGCTGGACCGGCAGCCCGCAGAACCAGAAATCGTCGGTCGCGGGATCGCCGATCGGCCATTTGCAGGTACGCTCGGTCAGCTCCATCAGGGTCAGCCGCTTGGCGGTCTTTTCCACCTCGCGCACCGAGGCCAGCGCCTCGGGGCTGATTTCATTGGCCGAGGGCTGCGGCGGCAGCGGCTGGCCTGCGGGCACGATGGCCTTGCGCGACGAGGGCGGCGGCGGTGGGGCCGCGCTTTGCGCCTCGGGAGCGGGGCTTGCGACGGCGGGGCGGCTTGCAGGGGCCGGTTCGGGCCGTGGCGCAGGGGCCGCCGCCGCGGCGGGCTGTTCGGCCTCGGGTTTGGGCGCAGGCTTGTCCTTGGCGGCCGGAGCCGCCGCAGCCTCCGGGGCCGGGCGCGCGGGCGCGGCCCCCGCACGGTTCGACAGGCCCAGCCGGTGCACCTTGCCGATCACCGCGTTGCGGGTCACGCCGCCCAGCTCCTTGGCGATCTGGCTCGCCGACTGGCCCTCGGCCCACATGCGTTTCAGCGTTTCGACACGTTCATCCGTCCAGGACATGACATTCCCTTGGCTCGCGGCAGTACAGGCGTTAGGCCCCTTGGCCCCGGCGCCCGACGCCTTGGAGAAATCCGACAAGGCCCTATTCTAATCCGGGCCGCTTCGGGGATACAAGCGCAAGGCAGATCAAGGAGGCAGGACGTATGAACGCAACCGGTATGGGCGTGCGCCGTTTCGGGCAGGTCAACTGGCTGGGGCTCTATACCCTGAGCGCCCGCGAGATCCAGCGGTTCCTTGCGGTCTGGACCCAGACGCTGGCTGCCCCCCTGGCCACGGCGGGGCTGTTTCTCGGCGTCTTTTCGCTGGCCATCGGACCGTCGCGGGGCGAGGTGATGGGGGTGCCCTTCGTGCATTTCCTGGCGCCCGGCATCCTGATGATGACGGTGATCCAGAACGCCTTTGCCAATACCTCGTCGTCGATCCTGATCTCGAAGGTGCAGGGCAATATCGTCGACACGCTGATGCCGCCCCTGTCGCCGACCGAGCTGTTGCTGGGCTATACTGCGGGGGGCGTGGCGCGGGGGCTGCTGGTGGCGGTGGCCGTGGGGCTGTTGATGCTGACCGTGCTGGGCATGGGCATCGCCCATCCGCTCTGGGCGCTGGTCTTCGTGCTGCTGGGGTCGGCCTTCCTGGCGGCGCTGGGGATCATGGCGGCGATCCTGTCGAACAAGTTCGACCAGATGGCGGCGATCACCAATTTCATCGTGACGCCGCTGAGCTTCCTGTCGGGCACCTTCTACTCGATCGAGCGGCTGCCGGTCGCGATGCAGGTCGCGACCCATGTGAACCCGGTCTTCTACCTGATCGACGGCGTGCGCTACGGCGTCATCGGCCAGTCCGACAGCTCGCCCTGGCTCGGGCTCGGGGTCTGCACGCTCGCGACCCTGCTGGTCATGGCGCTGTGCTGGCACTGGTTCCGGACCGGCTACCGGATGAAGGCCTGAGCCTTCCGCGCAGCGGTCTTGCCGGACTGGTCCCGGCCGCGGGGCGCCTCTGGACGAGGGGCCGCGCCCGGGTCACCGTCTGGGGGCCTCAGGCGCTGTGCGCACCCTCGGCGAGGCCTTTGACATAGGCAAGGATCTCGGCCACGGGCTTTTTTTCCTCGACCAGCTTGACGATGGCCGAACCCACCACCGCGCCATCGGCGACCGAGGCGATGGACCGCGCGGTTTCGGGCGTGCGGATGCCGAAGCCCACGATCACCGGCAGGTCGGTCTTGGCCTTGATGCGCGCGACCTCGGGGGCGACATCGCTGGCCTCGGCCGCGGCAGCGCCGGTGATCCCGGTGATCGAGACGTAATAGACGAACCCGCTGGTATTCTGCAGCACCTTCGGCAGGCGCTTGTCATCGGTCGTGGGCGTCGCGAGGCGGATGAAGTTCAGACCGGCGGCCTGCGCGGGCAGGCAAAGTTCGCTATCTTCCTCGGGGGGCAGGTCCACGACGATCAGCCCGTCGATCCCGGCGGCCTTCGCATCGGTCAGGAAGGTCTCGACCCCGCGCGAATAGATCGGGTTGAAATAGCCCATCATCACGATCGGGGTGGTGTCGTCGGCCTCGCGGAAGGCGCGGGCCAGATCCAGCGTCTTCTGCAGGGTCTGGCCGGCATCGAGCGCGCGTTGCCCCGCCAGCTGGATGGTCGGGCCGTCGGCCATCGGGTCGGTGAAGGGCAGGCCCAGCTCGATGATGTCGACGCCCGCGCCGGGAAGACCCTTCACGATCTCCAGCGAGGTCGCGAAATCGGGATCGCCCGCCATCACATAGGCCACGAAAGCCTTGCGGTTCTCCGCCTTCAGCGCGGCGAATTTGGCGTCGATGCGGGTCATGGGCGTCCTCCGGGCGTTGCCCGAGCGGTTTGGGCCAGCCTGCGGCGAAAATCAATGGGTCGTTTGGCGACGCGCCCAGGCAGGGCACCGGCCACGCCGCAGCGCGAGGACGGCCAAGTCTGGCCGGAGGGCCGCGGCTCAGCGGCCTGCGGCCAGCGCTTCGATCTGCACGCGCAGGCCGGGCAGGGCAAATCCCGCCCGTTCCAGGGCCCCCACGATTTCCGAGGTCGGGCGGCGCCCGGCCTGGGTCAGCGCCCAGATGACCGAGGACCGAAACCCGGCCCGGCAATAGGCGAAATAGGGGCCGGGCAGATCGTCCATCGCGCGGGCCTGGGCCGCGATCATCGCGGGCGTGATCGGGGCATGGCTGACGGGAATCGCCGCGAACCCCAGCCCGACCGCCTCGGCCGCCGCGGCCATTGCGGCCGAGTTCTCGGACGGGGCCACCTCCTCGTCCGGCCGGTTGCAGAGGATCGAGCGAAACCCTGCCTCGGCCAGTGCCGCGAGCGATTCAATCCCGGGCTGTGGCGCCGCCGCGAAATCGTCGGACAGCCAAACCATGGGCGGCAGGTCCAGTCCCTGGGCGATGCCTTTGAAAGTCTTTGCCATGGCTGGACTTCTCCTTCTTGGGGGAATCGTTCGTCCCCCACATTCGCGGCTTTCCGGGGAAGGTTCAATGCGCGTTCAGATCCATTTGATATGTGTCAATGCCCAAATTCTGCCATAATGCCACAGTCATGGGATTGGCCATCCGGGGGGGACCATGGCGACGCTTCACGACAGAAAGCGCCAGTTGCTGAGGCGGCTGGCCGAACTCGACGGTCGGCTGCAGGACATCGAGGCCGAGCTCGACACCCATCAGTCGAAGGACTGGGGGGAGCTTGCGGTCGAGCGCGAGGAAGACGAGGTGCTGCAGGGCATGGGCAGTTCCGGCCTGGCCGAGGCCCGGCAGATCCGCGCAGCCCTCGCGCGAATCGAAGACGGCAGCTACGGTTTTTGCGTGCGCTGCGGCGACGAGATCGCCGCAGAGCGGCTGGATCTGGTGCCCGCAACGCCATTTTGTCGCATCTGCGCGCGGTAACGGCCGCTGTATAGGACCCGCCCCATGAGCCAAACGAGCCGAACCAGCCGTATGCCAGGATTTTCCAACAACGCCGTCCCCGAAGAAACCCGCGCCCTGATCCGGGCCCGGATCGAGAGCCTTCTGACCAGCGGAGCGGTGGCCAGCCAGGTCAACCGCCAGCTCAGGACCAAAGGTTGCCACAGCCCGTGGGCCCTTGCCTCGGCCTCGGCGGGCGAGGATGATCGGGCGGCGCGCGAGACTGCGCAGACCTGCAGAAGCATGACAGGGAGACACGGATGGCGTTCGAACAACTCAAGGCAGGGATCGCTCTGATCCTCGAAGAGATCGAGAAGCGGCCCGAGGACCGTCACGTCCTGCAGGAAGAGCTGCGCGGCAAGATCGCCGAGATGCACGCGCTGGGTCTGCCGGTCCCCGAGGATATCCTGCGGCTCGAGCAGGAACTCGAGGACGACGATTCCGACGATCTCTACGACGACATGCCGGTCTGAGGCCGGACACGCTCGGGCGCGCCCGGACCGCAGATTGCGCGCCTTCCGGATATTGCGTTTCGCCTCAGGCTTGTCCCAAATGTTCCCGGGATGATCCCGGGCCTCTGCGCGCCGTCGGTGCGCCGGGTCCGGCCGGACGGGGGACCGAGCGATGACGCGTCCTGTGACAGCAGAGCATCCGGCTCCGGGCGTGGTGCGCCTGGTGCTGGACGCACCGCCCGACAACGCCCTGACCGCCCCGCTGCGCGACGCGCTGGAGGCCGCGCTGACCGCGGCGCTCGCGGCCCGCAACACCCGCGCGGTCTTGATCGCCGCGCGCGGGGCGGTGTTTTCCGCGGGTCTTCCCGATACCGATGACGAGGACGGCCGGGCCGCCACGCTGGGCGCGATCGCGGCGCTGATCGATGCGGCCGGGGTGCCGGTGGTCGCGCTCTTGCCGGGACCGGCCTCGGGCGGGGGGTGCGAACTGGCGCTGGCCTGCCATTACCGCGTCGCCGCGCGCGAGGCCGAGTTGTGCCTGCCCGACATCGCGCTGGGGCTGCCGCCGCAGGCGGGCACGACCCTGCGCCTGCCGCGTCTGACCGACCCCGCGACCGCGCTCGACATGATGCTGTCGGGGCGGGCGGTGCCGTCGGCCCGGGCGCGCCAGGCCGGGCTTTTCGATGCGGTGGTCGATGGCGATGTCGATGCGGCGGGCCTGCGCTTCGCGCTGGGGCTTCTGGCCGAACATGCGGGACCCCGGCCCGCACCGTCGCGGCCGCTGCCCGATTTCCGGTCCCTCCAGGCGGCGGTGCAACGTCTCAAGGGGGCGCTCGACCCCGACGGGCCGGTCCGCGCGCGGGGGGCCATTCTCGATTGCGTCGAGGCGGCGGCGTTGCTGCCCCCCGAGGCGGCGCTGGCCTATGAGGCGGCGGCGGTCGAGGACTGCCGCGACAGCGCCGCGCATCGCGCGCTCTGCCATCTGGCGCAGGCCGAGCAGCGGGTGCGGGCCGGGATGCGGGAGGTGGTCGATCCCGGCGTCCCGCCCCGGCGGATCGGGCTTTGGGGCTGGGGGCCGGGGGCGGCCGCGCTGGGGGCGGCGCTTCTGGCGACCGGGCCGTCGGTCCGTCTGGGTGCCCCCGATGCCGCCGCGCTGGACCGCGCCATCGCCGAGGTCGAGTCGCTTCTGGATGCGGCGCGGACGGCGGCGGGCTGGGACGAGGCCACGCGGGTCCGCTATCGGTCGCGGCTGTCGGGCGGGGTCGGACCCGCCGCACTGTCGGGCTGCGACCTCTTGATCGAGGCCGGGGGCGGACGGATGAGCGACCGGCAGGCGCGCTTCCCCGATCTTGCGCGCACGGCCGCACCGGGGGCGGTGCTGGCCGCGACCGGGGTGCTGGCGAGCCCCTCGGCGCTGGGGGCTCCGGCGGGGCGCGAGGCCGACACGCTCTGGTTTCATCTGCCCGACGCGGTGCCGGGCACCCGCCTGGCCGAGATCGTGCGCTCGCCCCGCACCGGCCCGCGCGCGACAGCCGTGCTGTCCGACCTGGCGCGGCGGCTGGAACGGCTGGTTCTGGTCTCCGAGGCCGAAAGCCCGTCGCTGGGGCTGTTGCTGGGGGCGCTCGATGCGGCCGATGCGACGGTCGAGGCCGGGGCCGCCCCGGCCGAAGTCGATGCCGCGATGCAGGACTGGGGCATGGCCCACGGGCCGTACCGCATGGCCGACCGCGTTGGCCTGCCGATGCTGCTGGCGCTGCGCCGACGCCAGCCCGGCGGCGACGATCCCGAGGCGCGGCCGACGCTGATTCTGGGCCAATTGGTGCGCGAGGGGCGCGACGGCTACCTGGCCGGGCGCGGGTATTATCGGTACGGCCCCGGGGGCGCGGCCGAACCCGATCCGCAGGTGGCCGAGATCGCCGCCGCAGCCCGCGAGGTGCTGGGCGCGGTCCCGCCGCGCAGCTTTTCCCAGGCCGCGATCCAGGCGCGCGTGCTGGCCGGGATGGTGCAGGCCGGGGCGGCGATGCTGGGCCGCGGGGTCGTGCGCCGGGCCGCCGATCTGGACCTTGCGGCGGTCCATGGGCTGGGCGTCGCGCGCTGGCGCGGCGGGCCGATGCGGGCGGCCGACGAGGCCGGGCTCCTGTCGCTGCGCAAGACCCTGCGCGACATGGCGGCCGAGCGGCCGCAGGGAGGGCTGTGGGATCTTGATCCGCTGATCGCCGAGGCGATCAAGATGGGCCACGCGCTGTCACGGTCCGAGGCACCGGGCCGGGGCGCGCTCAGCCCAGCATGATGCCGATGACGACCATCATCAGCCCGACGGCCGACAGCGCGAGCGCGGCCATGTTCTGGGCCACCGCCTTTTGCAGCCGGGCGCGCATCTCGGGCTCGGGCAGGTTCGCGCCGCGGGCGCTCAGCATGTTGCGGATGCACCAGACGATACCGGCCAGCCCCATCACCGACACGGCCGCTCCGGCCCAGATCAACGCGTCCATCGCATCCTCCTCCTTGGCTTGGCGCACCCGCGCCTAGTCCAACCTCTTCCGGCGCGCAAGGGTCTTGCGGCAGAGGGGGCGCTTCGCTACGTCAGGACCCCGGGCAGACAGCCGGGGCAGACAGCCCGAGCAGACAGAAGGACAAGGACCCGATGGAGATCGAGGACGAGCAGGACGACACCCGCTCTGCCGACAGCACGTACCGCGTCACCGCTGGCGAGCTGCGGCAGTTCATCGAACGGTTCGAGCGGCTCGAGGCCGAGAAGAAGGACCTCGCGGACCAGCAGAAAGAGGTGATGGCCGAGGCCAAGGCGCGCGGCTACGACACCAAGGTGATGCGCAAGGTGATTTCGCTGCGCAAGCGCGACAAGGACGACATCGCCGAGGAAGAGGCGATCCTCGAACTTTACAAGGAAGCGCTGGGCATGGCCTGACCGCGCGCCGCCCCTTTTGGGGCGGGCGTCCCGGGATCAGGCGGCGAGAAAGCGGATGCCGGGCATCGCGGCGATGGCGGCGATGTCTTCGGCATAGCGGTCGGTCAGCGTCTCGATCAGCTCGCCGGTCCAGCCCGGCAGGTCGATCTCCTCCTCCACCGCCTCGGGGATCGCGTATTTGTCGAGAAAGGCCGCGGCCGCCCGCCGCCGGGCCGCCGGGTCGAGCGCCGGACTGTCGGCCAGGAACCCGTTGAGCCGCGCAAGACCGGCCGGGGTCATGACCTTGGCAAGAACCGCGTCGCCCCCGGCAAGGTCCGTTGCCCCGTCGCCTGCCGCGACCTGCATCAGATCGGGCCAGATCAGCGGCGTGTCCTCGTTGCACCAGACCGTCAGCTCGGCCCCGGGCAGGGCATTGCGGATGCGCTGGACGGTGTCCTTCCACGAGAGCCGCACCGGGTCCGCGCCCGCGATGAAGGCCGCGAAGTCGCGCTCTTTCGACAGGGCGAACAGCGCCGGAACGAAGGTCGCCGGATTGCGCAGCCCGAACAGGAACGACTGGCGGGCGCCGGGAAAGAGCTGGGCCAGCCAATGCGCCTTTTCCCCCGCCATCGGATACAGCATGTGCTGCGCCAGCGCCTTCTGCGGCATGCACAGGAACGAGGGGTTGGTCAGCACCAGCCGCTTGGCCGTCTTTCCATCGAGTGCGGCCTGCAGCATCGCGGTCTGCATCTCGTCCGAGGCGGGCGCGCCGCGCAGCGCCACCAGAATCTCGCGCAGCACCGGGCGATAGCTTTGCGGATCGGGCACCGCCACGCCATGTGCGGCCAGGGTCTCGCGGTTGCGGATCAGGCTGCGCACCAGCAGGTCGTCATCCGTGCAATGCGCCCCGATGTGAAAGACGACATCCATCCTGCACCTGCCTTCTTGTCCCTGCCTTCTGGCGGTTTTTCCCCGGGCGATGCCGGGGCTAGGGCGGGCCTTTCGAGGCCTGACCCTTCTGGCAGACCCGCGCGTCCTATTCTGGACAGAAATTTCGCTTTGCGCTACCCACGGCATCATGGCTGACCAAATCACTCAAGTTAACCGGCGGCGGCCGCTCCGGCTGCGGCCCGATCCCTGGTCGGTCGGGGCGCTGGCGATCGCGGCGCTGGTGTTGCTGCCGATCCTGTCGGTGGTCGTTCTGGCGCTGACCCCCGACGAGAACATCTGGCCGCATCTGATCGCGACCACGCTGCCGCGCTATCTGACCAACACGCTGGCGATGATGGGCGGGGTCGCCCTGCTGGCCTCGGCGGTGGGGGCGGGCGCGGCCTGGCTGGTGTCGATGTACCGCTTTCCGGGCGCGCGCTGGCTGGAATGGCTGCTGCTGCTGCCGCTGGCGATCCCGGCCTATGTGGGCGCCTATGCGCTGGTCGATTTCCTGGAATATGCGGGGCCGGTGCAGACCGGGCTGCGGTCGCTGTTCGGCTGGCAGACCGCGCGGGATTACTGGTTCCCCGAGATCCGGTCGCGCGGCGCGGCCGTGCTGGTGCTGTCGGCGGCGCTTTATCCCTACGTCTATCTGCTGGCCCGCGCGGCCTTCCGCGAACAGTCGGGCGCGGCCTATGAGGTGGCGCGGGCACTGGGGGCGGGGCCGGTCGGGCTGTTCTGGCGGGTCGGCCTGCCGCTGGCGCGACCCGCCATCGCCGCGGGCGCGGCCATCGCGATGATGGAGACGGTGAACGATTTCGGCGTGGTCGAATATTTCGCGGTGCAGACCCTGACCGCCGGGATCTTCTCGGTCTGGCTCGAGGGGGGCAATGCCGGGGGCGCCGCGCAGATCGCGGGGGTGATCCTCGCGGTGATCCTGGCCCTGGTCGCGCTGGAGAAGGTCAGCCGCCGGAACCTGCGGTTTCATGCGCTCGGCCGGCATCACCGCCCGCTGGTCCCGGTGCGGCTGGAAGGTGTCGCCGGATGGGCCGCGACGCTGGCCTGCGCGCTGCCGGTCGCGTTCGGTTTCGCGCTGCCGGTCGGGGTGATCCTCAGCCACGCGTTGGCCAATGCCGAGGGCTGGGCCGATCCCGGGCTGATCCGGGCGCTGCTGCACACGCTGACGGTGGGCGGCATCGCCGCCGTGCTGACCGTCGCGGCAGGGCTTTTCCTGGTCTATGGCGTGCGGCTGACCGGCCGGACGCTGCCCCGGATTCTGTTGCCGGTCACCACCATCGGCTATGCGGCGCCCGGCGCTGTGCTGGGGGTCGGGCTCTTGATCCCGATGGCCGCGGCCGACAATGCGCTGGCCGATGGCTGGCTCTGGCTCTTCGGCGCCGATCCGGGGCTTTTGATGACCGGGTCGGCCTTTGCCATCGTCTATGCCTATGGGGTGCGTTTCTTCGCCATTGCGCAGGGTGCGGCCGATGCCGCGATGGGGCGGATCGCGCCCAGCCTGCCGATGGCCGCGCGGTCGCTGGGCCGGACCGCGCGCGGCACGCTGACATCGGTGTACCTGCCGCTGATCCGGACCTCGATCGGCACCGCGCTGCTTCTGGTCTTCGTCGATTGCGTCAAGGAGCTTCCGGCGACGCTGCTGCTGCGGCCCTTCAACTACAACACGCTGGCGACGCGGGTCTATGACAAGGCGAGCCTCGAGAACCTCGGCGACGCCTCGCCCGCGGCGCTTCTGGTCTGTCTGGTGGGGCTCGTCGCGGTCGGGCTGCTGGCGCGCGCCAACCGCTGAGCGTTTGGCCCCGAGGGGTCAGGCCGCAGCCCGGGCGGCCGACACATCGGGTGCGGTCCGGGTCTCCGCGGGCAGGCCCGCCGCCTGCAGCATCGTCATATGCGGCGGCCGTGTGCCCGCCAGCGTCACCGCCATCCCCTGATCGAGTGCCTTGCGCACGAAGCCCGTCAGGCTGTGCGCGCCGGTCATGTCCAGCAGCGGCACATCGGCCATGTCGAGGATCAGGTGGCGCGGCCGTGCCGCGATCCGGTCGAGCACGCTTTCGATCACCGGGGCCGAGCCGAAGAAATAGGCTCCGGTCAGGCGCAGCACCACGGTCTGGCGGCTCTGGCCGCGATCCTCGGGGCGGCTTTCGGTGTCGGTCTCGTCCAGCATCGCGTCGACCCCGCTCATCTGGGCCAGCCGGTGCAGGAAGACCAGCGCACCCAGCGCAAGGCCGGTCACGATGGCCTCTGTCAGGTCGCGCAGCACGGTCATCGCGAGCGTTGCCAGCAGCACCACGACCTCGGCCCGGGCGGTGCGCGCGAGCGTCCGGATCGCGCGAAGGTCGATCATGTGCAGCGAGACCGAGACCAGCACCCCCGCCAGCGCCGCCAGCGGAATGGCCGAGGCGAGCGGCGCCAGCAGCAGCACCATGCCCAGAAGCGCCAGCGCATGGATCATGCCCGCGACCGGCCCATGGGCGCCCGCCCGCACATTGGTGGCGGTCCGGGCGATGGTGCCGGTGACGCAAAAGCCTCCGAAACAGGCCGAGGCCATGTTGGCCGCGCCCTGTCCGATCAGTTCCGCGTTCGACCGGTGCCGCCGCCCGGTCATCGAATCCGCGACAACGGCCGACAGAAGCGACTCAATCGCGCCCAGAAGGGTGAAGGCCAGCGCGTCGGGCAGGACGGCGCGGATCTTGTCGAGCCCCAGCGGCGGCAGATGCGGCGCGGGCAGGCCGGAGGCGATGCCGCCATAGGCGCTGCCGATGGTGGGCACCGGCAGCTTGAACAGCCACACCGTCAGCCCCGCCAGAGCGATCGCCATCAGCATGCCCGGAAAGCGCGGCGCATGGCGGCGCTGGACGAGGATGAAACCGAAGGTGCCGATCCCCATCGCCAGATCCAGAAGGCTCAGCGTCGGCAGCGCGGCCCAGAGCGCGGGAATCTTTTCGAGGAAGGGGCCGGGTTCGGGGCCGTCGAGGGTCAGCCCCAGAAACGGTCGCATCTGGCTGGCGAGGATGATGACGCCGATCCCGGCGGTGAAGCCCACGGTGACGGGGTAGGGGATGAACTTGACGAAACTCCCCAGCCGGAGCGCGCCGGCCAGGGCAAGGAAGATCCCCGACAGGAAGGTCGCAAGCGCCAGCCCGTCCAGCCCGTGGCGCTGGACCGTCGCCAGCACCAGCACGATGAAGGCCCCCGCCGGGCCGCCGATCTGGAACCGGCTGCCCCCCAGCGCCGAGACCAGAAAGCCGCCGACGATGGCGGTGATCAGGCCGCGATCCGGCGGCACGCCCGAGGCGATGGCGATGGCCAGCGACAGGGGCAGCGCCACCACCGCCACGGTCAGCCCGGCCACCAGATCGGCGCGGAAGACGCGCAGCCCGTAGCCCTCGGCCAGAACGGTCAGAAGCTTCGGGGTGAATTGCAGCATCGGGCCGCTGGTTGGGGTCATCGTCTGCCTCCGTCGGTCTCGGGTCGCGGCACCAATGGACGGCCCGCGCCCGAAGAGGCGCGCCCGGCAAGGCGGTGTCATGAGTCGCGGCGCAGTCTACTCCCGATCCGGGGGGCGAATGCGACCGCTTTCTTGCGTTGCCTCTGGCAACGAGGTCCGCTGACCGGCAGCCGTGGGCCAGGGACACGGGGGACGACAGGGGCGACCGCCGCGTCCGGGGCCGGGCGGGTCAGTCCTTGCGCGGGCCGACATTGGCGGCGAAGGCTCTGTCGAAGGCCGCCTTCTGTTCGGGGCTCGCCTCGGTCTGATGGGCGGCCTTCCACTCGGCATAGGGCATGCCATAGAAGGCCTCGCGCGCCTCGGCCTCGGTCAGTGCGACGCCGCGCTCGGCGGCGGCCTCGGCCATCCAGCGCGACAGGCAGTTGCGGCAGAACCCGGCCAGGGTCATCAGGTCGATGTTCTGGACCTCGGGCCGGTCCTCCATCAGGTGGCGCCGGAGCCGCCGGAAGGCGGCGGCCTCGATTTCGGTGCGGGTGGCGTCGTCCATGGGGGGCTCCCTTTGCGGTGGGCGGGCGGCGTTCAGGCGCCGGTCTCGGCCAGTGCGGCCGTCAGGATCGGGGCCAGCCGCGCGCCCCAGGCGGCCTGATCGGCGGGCAAGGCGATGACGTCGTTGCGCAGCTCGATCAGCACGTTCGGCCGGCCGAAGGCCTCGGCATGGCGGTCGACGGAATCGCCCGGCAGATGGCCGCCATAGGGCTCGTTCTCGCCCACGCAAAGATCGGGCTCGGCGCGCAGCCGCGCGATCAGCGGCCGGGCCAGCCGGTCGTCGGCGGCATGCAGGATGCCGATCTGCCAGGGCCGGGGCGGACGCCCCTTCAGTTGCGGCGTGAAGCTGTGGATGGCCAGCAGGACCGTATCGGGCCGCCGCGCCGCAAGCCGCGCGACCTCGGTGTGATAGGGCCGCCAGAAGGTCCGGATGCGGCGGTCGATCTCGGCCTCGGCGATGGCGCGGTTCGCGGGGATCACGGTGCCGTCATAGACCCGCATCACCAGGGTCGGGTCGTCCTCGCCCCGGTTCGGGTCGATCACCAGCCGCGAGAAGCGGCTGAGCACCAGCGGCGCATCGAGCGCCTCGGCCACCGCCCGGGCCACGCCGGCGGCGCCCGGGTCCCAGGCGATGTGGCGGACCATGTCGGCCGGCGAGATCCCGAGGCTGCCGCCGTTCACGCAGGGCGGCACGATGTTGGTGGCATGATCGCAGGTGACCAGCCAGCGTCCGCCGCGCGCCTCGCCCACGGTCTCGAATGGCCGGTCGTTCATCGACATGTCACCTTTTCGCGTCACATCCTTTTGCGCAGACCCTTACACAGGTGCCAGTTGTCTCGCCGAGGGCTTCGGCCTAGAAGGAGAGATTGTACACCGGCGCATACTGCGCATGGGTCATCTGAAGACAGATAGGGCAGGATGAGACGTCTACGCAACCTCAAGATCGTGGCCACGCTGGGGCCGTCCTCGAACGACTACCCGACGATCCGGGCGCTGTTCGAGGCCGGGGCCGATGTGTTCCGGCTGAACATGAGCCATGGGAGCCACGAGGAAATCGCGCAGCGCCACGCGACGATCCGCCAGATCGAGGCGGATACCGGCCGCCCGATCGCGATCCTCGCCGACCTGCAGGGGCCCAAGCTGCGCTGCGGGCAGTTCGCCAACGGCGCGGCCGAACTGGAAGACGGACAGATCTTTCGCTTCGATCTCGACCCGACCCCGGGCGAGGCGCATCGGGTGCAACTGCCCCACAAGGAAATCTTCGACGCGCTGGAACCCGGCGCGACGCTTCTGGTCAATGACGGCAAGCTGCGGCTTCGGGTGAAGGACCATGGCCCCGACTTCGCCGATTGCGAAGTGATCGTCGGCGGCACCATCTCGAACCGCAAGGGCGTGAACGTGCCCGATGTGGTGTTGCCGCTGGCGGCGCTGTCGGAAAAGGACCGCGACGATCTGCATTTCGCGCTGGATCTCGGCGTCGACTGGGTCGCGCTCAGCTTCGTTCAGCGGCCCGAGGATGTGATCGAGGCGCGCGAGATCGTGGGCACGCGCGCCGCGATCCTGTCGAAGATCGAGAAGCCCGCGGCGGTGAAGGCCTTCGACGCGATCCTTGCGGTCTCGGACGGCATCATGGTCGCCCGCGGCGATCTGGGGGTCGAGTTGCCGGTGCAAAGCGTGCCGCCGATCCAGAAACGTCTGGTGCGCTCCTGCCGGGCGGCGGCCAAGCCGGTGATCGTGGCGACGCAGATGCTGGAATCGATGATCGAAAGCCCGATGCCGACCCGGGCCGAGGTGTCCGACGTGGCCTCGGCGATTTACGAGGGGGCGGACGCGGTGATGCTGTCGGCCGAATCCGCCGCCGGGCGCTACCCGGTCGAGGCGGTGACGATGATGGACAATGTCGCGGTCGAGGTCGAAAGCGACCCGACCTACCGTTCGGTGATCGAGGCCAGCCGCCAGGCCGAACGTTCGACCGTGGCCGACGGCATCGTGTCCGCCGCGCGCGAGATCGCCGAGACGACCGACATCAAGGCGATCTGCTGCTTTACCGAATCCGGGACGACCGCGCTCAAGACCTCGCGCGAACGGCCGCGCGTGCCGATCCTGGCGCTGACCCCGTTTCCGGCGACGGGGCGGCGGCTGTGCCTCAGCTGGGGCATCAACTGCTATTACAACGAGAAGGTCGAGCGGTTCAAAATGGCCGTGGTCAGCGCCGCCCGCGCGGCGCGGGCGGGCGGCTATGGCGAGGGCGAGGACAAGATCATCGTGATCGCCGGTCTGCCCTTCAACATCCCCGGATCGACCAACATCCTGCGGGTGGCGCCCTGCGAAGAGCGGCTGATCTTCAATCTGGAGCCCGAATAGGGCCGGTTCACCGGCGCGCGGAACACTTGGCCCCCGAAAACCGGCCCCGGGCGTGGTCCCGGGGCGCGGAGCTGTTCCAAGCCGGCAGGCGATCCGCCCCCTTTTTCGTGATCGGGATTGCCATCGGACCGATGGCGATTCCGGCGCTTTTCGCAGCCGTGGCCGACGACTGCGCGCCGCGGCCAGTCCGGTGATGATCGGCGGCGAGCCCCCTCGCGGCGACACGCCGGAGAGGGGGCCCGATGTGGTGGCCCGGGTCGTCCATCGCGACAGGACCCGAGGCGATTTCTCCTTGCATGCAGGCCCCGGGCTTTCTATACGCTCGCCACTCACCTGGTGCGACCGGCCGTTGTGGCATGCCGAGTCGCGCCTTCACCGCCCGAAAGGAGACGGAAATGCCCAAGATGAAAACCAAGTCGAGCGCCAAGAAGCGCTTCAAGGTCACGGCCACCGGCCGGGTCAAGGCGGGTCAGGCCGGCAAACGCCACGGCATGATCAAGCGGACCACCAAGTTCATCCGCGACGCGCGCGGGACGACGATGCTCTCGGCTCCGGACGAGAAGCTCGCCAAGTCCTACATGCCCTATTCGCGCTAACGGAGGCCTGATCCATGTCCCGAGTCAAAGGCGGCACCACCACCCACGCCCGTCACAAGAAGGTCATCAAGGCTGCGAAAGGCTATTACGGCCGCCGCGGCAATGCCTTCCGCACCGCCACCCAGGCCGTCGACAAGGCCAACCAGTACGCGACCCGCGACCGCAAGCAGCGCAAGCGCAACTTCCGCGCGCTGTGGATCCAGCGGATCAACGCGGCCGTTCGCGCCCATGACGAGTCGCTGACCTATTCGCGCTTCATCAACGCGCTGGCCGTTGCCGGGATCGAGGTCGACCGCAAGGTTCTGGCCGATCTGGCGGTGAACGAGCCCGAAGCCTTCGGTGCCATCGTCGAGAAAGCCAAGGCCGCGCTGGCCTGAGGCCGCGCGATCCGGGGTCCGAGACCTCCGGTCAGTCCAACAGGCCGCGCCTGATGCAGGCGGCGGTCTGGGGTCGAAAAAGACAGGAAGGCCGTGCAAGGTTGCTTGCGCGGCCTTTTTCTTGTGTTGGGGGCATGGGAGGGGCGGCCGGGCCGTCCTGACGCGCTCGTGGCGCGTGTCACCCGAATGGCAGGCTCATCAGGGAAGGGGCGGGCGCCTGACGACGGATGCGCGCTCGTGCCCTGACCGGCGCCGCATTCCCCCCACCGTCAGAACGTGGCTGGCGAGCGTGAGATGCCGCGGCCCCCGCCGCGCGAGGCGGACGAGAGACCTGACCACACAGCCTGCCTGAAAAGGTCTGGCCCCGGCGCCGAAACGCCGGTCCGGGGCGGTCCGGGCAAAGCACAAGGCCTCGGTCGAGCGCGAAGTCGACCGAGGGTCCGTTTGCGCGGGCGCGGGGCGCGTCAGCCTTGCAGGCTGCGCACCCCGATTTCGCCTTCTTCACGCGATTTCATCGCCAGGGCGGCGGCATGGCTGGCCGCGGCGGTGGTGAAATAGGGGATGCGGTCCATCAGCGCCACGTTGCGGATCGAGCGGCTGTCCTCGACCGCGCGGTTGCCCTCGGTGGTGTTCATCACCAGCTGCACCAGCCCGTCCTTCATCACGTCGACAATGGTGCGTCCGCCCTCATAGGCCTTGTTCACCAGCGTCGTCTCGATCCCGCTTTCGGCCAGGAAACTGGCCGTGCCGCGCGTTGCGAGAATGCGGAAGCCAAGCGCCAGCAGGATCTGGGCGGTTTCGACCAGCTCGGGCGTCTTGTCGGCATCCTTGATCGACAGGAAGACCTGACCTTCGCGCGGCAGGTCCGATCCGGCGCCGAGTTGCGCCTTGAGGAAGGCGCGCGGGAAGGACCGGTCCCAGCCCATGACCTCGCCGGTCGAGCGCATTTCCGGGCCAAGCAGCGTGTCGACGCCGGGGAAGCGGGCGAAGGGCATCACCGCCTCCTTGACCGAGAACCAGGGCGTCCGCAGATCGGCCAGCGACATCGGGTCGGCCATCGGCAGCGGCGTGTCGGGGTCGGTATCGGCCGGGTAGGGCGCGCGCAGCGGGAAGGCAGACAGCTTCTCGCCCGCCATCAGCCGCGCCGCGATCGAGGCGATGGCGCTGTCGGTCGCCTTGGCCACGAAGGGCACCGTGCGGCTGGCACGCGGGTTCACCTCGATCAGGTAGATCTCGCCGTCCTTGACCGCGAATTGCACGTTCATCAGCCCGACGACGCCGAGCCCCAGCGCCAGCGCCTCGGTCTGGCGTTTCAGCTCGGCCAGGATGTCGTCAGACAGACGGTGCGGCGGCAGACAGCAGGCACTGTCGCCGGAATGGACGCCGGCCTCTTCGATATGTTCCATGATGCCCGCGACATGGACCTTTTCGCCATCGCACAGCGCATCGACATCGACCTCGGTCGCGCCGGAAAGATAGCTGTCGAGCAGCACCGGCGACTTGCCCGACACCACCACGGCCTCGTTGATGTAGCGTTGCAGCTGGGGCGTGTCGCGGACGATCTCCATGGCGCGGCCGCCCAGCACGTAAGAGGGCCGGATCACCAGCGGATAGCCGATCTCTCCGGCGGCTTCGAGGGCGGCCTTGGCGGAATGGGCGATGGCGTTTTTCGGTTGCTTGAGGCCGAGCCTATTCACCAGTGCCTGGAACCGCTCGCGGTCTTCGGCCAGGTCGATGGCGTCGGGCGTGGTCCCGAGGATCGGGATGCCCGCCTCTTCCAGCGCATTCGCAAGCTTCAGCGGCGTCTGCCCGCCGAACTGCACGATCACGCCATGCAGCGTGCCCGCCATCTTCTCGACCCGCAGGATCTCCATCACATGCTCGAAGGTCAGCGGCTCGAAATAAAGCCGGTCCGAGGTGTCATAGTCGGTCGAGACGGTTTCCGGGTTGCAGTTGATCATGATGGTCTCATACCCGGCTTCGGTCAGCGCGAAGCAGGCATGACAGCAGCAATAGTCGAACTCGATCCCCTGACCGATCCGGTTCGGGCCGCCGCCGAGGATCACCACCTTCTTGCGGCCCGAGGGGCGGGCCTCGCATTCGGTCTCGCCCATCACCGGGGTTTCGTAGGTCGAATACATGTAGGGCGTCTGCGCCTCGAATTCGGCGGCGCAGGTGTCGATCCGCTTGAAGACCGCATGGACCCCCAGATTGTCGCGGGCGCGGCGCACCTGATCCTCGTCGCGGCCGCTGAGCCTGGCCAGACGCGCATCGGTGAAGCCCAGCATCTTGAGCTGGCGCAGGCCGGCTTCGGTGACCGGCAGGCCCTCCTTGCGGACCCGGGCCTCGGCATCGACGATCTCGCGGATGCGGGCGAGGAACCAGGGGTCGTAGCTTGTCGCGGCGTGGATGTCCTCGTCGCTGAGGCCATGGCGCATCGCCTGGGCCACGATCCGCAGCCGGTCCGGGGTCTGCCGGGTCAGCGCGGCCACGATCTGGGCGCGGTCGGGCGCGCCGGGGATCTCGATCTCGTCGAAGCCGGTCAGGCCGGTTTCCAGCGAGGCCAGCGCTTTCTGCAGCGATTCGTGGATGGTACGGCCGATGGCCATGGCTTCGCCCACCGATTTCATCGCGGTGGTCAGTTCCGCTTTCGAGCCCGGGAATTTCTCGAAGGCAAAGCGCGGGATCTTGGTCACGACATAGTCGATGGTCGGCTCGAAGCTTGCGGGCGTGACCTTGGTGATGTCGTTGTCCAGCTCGTCCAGCGTGTAGCCCACGGCGAGTTTCGCAGCGATCTTGGCGATCGGGAAGCCGGTGGCCTTCGAGGCCAGCGCCGAGGACCGCGACACCCGCGGGTTCATCTCGATCACCACCATGCGGCCGTCTGCGGGGTTGATCGCCCATTGCACGTTCGACCCGCCGGTCTCGACCCCGATCTCGCGCAGGACGGCAATCGAGCCGTTGCGCATGATCTGGTATTCCTTGTCGGTCAGCGTCAGGGCAGGGGCCACGGTGATCGAGTCGCCGGTATGCACGCCCATCGGATCGACATTCTCGATGGCGCAGACGATGATCGCGTTGTCCGCCTTGTCGCGGACGACCTCCATCTCGAATTCCTTCCAGCCCAGCAGGCTTTCGTCGATCAGGATCTGGCTGACCGGCGAGGCGTCGAGCCCGCTTTTGCAGTAATACTCGAATTCCTGCCGGTTATAGGCGACGCCGCCGCCGGTGCCGCCCAGCGTGAAGGCGGGCCGGATGATCGCGGGCAGGCCCACATGTTCCAGCGCGGCCATGCATTCGTCCATGGTGTTGGCGATCACGGCCTTGGGGTTTTCCAGCCCGATCCGGTCCATCGCCTCGCGGAACAGCTTGCGGTCCTCGGCCATCTCGATGGCGGCGCGGTTGGCGCCGATCAGCTCGACCCCGTATTTGTGCAGCACGCCCATGTCGGCCAGCTTGAGCGAGGTGTTCAGCCCGGTCTGCCCGCCCATCGTCGGCAGCAGCGCGTCGGGGCGCTCCTTCTCGATGATCTTGGCGACGACCTCGGGGGTGATCGGCTCGATATAGGTGGCGTCGGCCAGACCCGGGTCGGTCATGATCGTGGCCGGGTTCGAGTTGACCAGGATGACCCGGTAGCCTTCCTCGCGCAGCGCCTTGCAGGCCTGGGCACCGGAATAATCGAACTCGCAGGCCTGCCCGATGATGATGGGACCTGCGCCGATGATCATGATGGACTTGATATCGGTTCTCTTCGGCATGTCCCGCCCTCAGTTTGCGCAAATTGCTGGGCGTTATAGCCAAGCGGCCTTGGGGCGCAAGGGCAGGAGAGGGGAAATTCGGCACGTGCCGGTCCTTGCGGGGCCGGACCGGGTGCGGGGGCGCGCCCGTAGAGCGCGGCGGGCGCAGGCAAATGGCGGAAAACCGGCTGCGGGCGGCAGTCTTGCCGGGCGTTGCGGAACCTCCGGGGCGTTACCGCATTTGTGAACGATCTGCCTGCATACTGCCGGAGGGCCGCCCCTGTGACGCCCGGGTCCTGCGCTATCTTTTGTGGCCGGGATCGCGGGCGGGGCGGCTGTCGGCTGCGGCCCGGCGCGCAAGGGGCCGACCGCGATCTTGCGAAAGGAGACAGGAATGGCCTGGACACTCGATCTTTCCCTTGAAACCCGCGTCCCCAGCCGGGGCCGTCTCTGGGGGGAATTCGTGGTGTTCTATCTGTTGACGCCGCTCGGGATGGCGCTGCTGATGCCGCCGCAGGCGCTGTTTCCGGTGCTGCTGAGCCTGACCGCCATGGGGCTCTTGCTGTTGCAGGTCACCGAAGGCTTCCGCTGGTCCGATCTGATCCGCGGACTCGGTCGGATCGACCCCTGGCTGGTGCTGGGCTTTTCGGCGGTCACGACCCTGATCGTCGGTCCCTTGACGATGCTGGTGGTCCCGCAGGAGGCGCTGGCGCTGGTGCGGACCAACCCGGCGCTTCTGGGCTCGATTCTGCTATTCTATCCGCCGCTTTCGGCGCTGCCGCAGGAAATCGTCTTCCGGGCGCTCTTCTTCCGCCGCTACGGACCGATCCTGCCGGACCTCAGGCACGCGATCGTGCTGAATGCCGCGGTCTTCTCGCTTGCCCATCTGATGTACTGGAGCGTGGTGGTCTCGGCCCTGACCTTTCTGGGCGGAATCGTCTTCGCCTGGGCCCATGAGGCGCGCCGGAATTTTCCGCTGGCGGTGGTGCTGCATGCGGTGGCGGGCTGGATCCTGTTCATCGGCGGGCTTGGCATCCTTTTCTATTCCGGAAATGTGGTGCGCCCGTTTTAGACCGGACCCGGAAAGACGCGTGGCGGCGATTTGACTTGTGTCAAGTCAGCTTGACAGGGGATGTGTCATGTTCCCCCGCGAAACACGGGGAGTCGATCCATGCGCATTGTCTTTATTCATCCCAACTACAAGTCCGGCGGCGCCGAGATCGCAGGCAACTGGCCTCCGGCCTGGGTCGCGTATCTGACCGGGTCGCTGCGGACTGCGGGATATGACGACATCACGTTCATCGACGCGATGACCAACAACATCTCGGAAGACGACATCCGCAAGCAGCTGAAGGCGCTGAAGCCCGACGTGGTGGCGTCGACCTCGATCACGCCCTCGATCTACGCGGCCGAGCGGCTGCTTGAGATCGCCAAGGAAGAGGTCCCCGACGCGATCCGTGTCCTCGGCGGCATCCACGCGACCTTCATGTTCAAGCAGGTGCTGTCGGAGGCGCCCTGGATCGACGCCATCGTGCGCGGCGAGGGCGAAGAGATCGTGGTCGAGCTGATGAACGCGATCCGGGACGGCAAATGGCCCGAGAACCGGCGCGAGATCAAGGGCCTGGCCTTCCTTGACGGCGACGAGATCGTGGCGACGGCCGCCGCGCCCACCATCAAGGACGTCGATTCGATCAAGCCCGACTGGACCATCCTCGAGTGGGAGAAATACATCTACATCCCGCTGAACTGCCGGGTCGCGATCCCGAACATGGCGCGGGGCTGCCCGTTCACCTGTTCGTTCTGCTCGCAATGGAAGTTCTGGCGCGATTACCGCATCCGCGATCCCAAGAAGGTCGTCGACGAGATCGAGGATCTGGTCGTGAACCACAAGGTGGGCTTCTTCATCCTCGCCGACGAGGAACCCACCATCAACCGCAAGAAGTTCATCGCCTTCTGTCAGGAGCTGATCGACCGCGGCCTGCCCGACAAGGTCAAATGGGGCATCAACACCCGCGTGACCGACATCCTGCGCGACGAAGAACTGCTGCCCTTCTACCGCAAGGCGGGGCTCGTCCATATCTCGCTCGGGACCGAGGCGGCCGCACAGCTGAAGCTCGACCAGTTCAACAAGGAAACCCGGGTCGAGGACAACAAGCGCGCGATCCAGCTTCTGCGCGAGGCCGACATCCTGACCGAGGCCCAGTTCATCGTCGGCATGGACAACGAGACCGAGGAAACCCTGGAAGAGACCTTCCAGCTCTGCTGGGACTGGCAGCCTGACCTCGCCAACTGGGCGATGTACACGCCCTGGCCCTTCACGCCGCTCTTCCAGGAGCTGCACAACAAGGTCGAGGTCTTCGATTACAGCCGCTACAACTTCGTGAACCCGATCATGAAGCCCGAGGCGATGGACCGTGCCCAGCTTCTGGACCGGGTGATGCACAACTACCGCCGGTTCTACATGCGCAAGGCGCTGTTCCACTACCCGTGGCGCGGCAACGGCTTCCGCCGCCGGTATCTGCTGGGCTGCCTCAAGGCGTTCCTCAAGGCGGGCGTGGGCCGGTCCTTCTATGACCTTGGCAAGAACAACTACTGGGGTCCGCAATCGAAGGACAAGGTGCATTTCGACTTCGACATGTCCCGCAAACCTGCCGCCGCGCAGATCGAGGACTGGGAATCTAACGCCGACCGCGCGGCCCAGGCCGCGGCCCGGCGCAAGTCCAAGGACACGAGCTTCAAGATGCCCGCCGACGATCCCTCGCAGGTGAAGGCCTGCGGCGGCGGCGATCAGCAGATGGAAGAAGTCTGAGATGAAGGACGACCTGTCCGGCCGTCCCGGCCGGATCGGACCGAATGCCGTGCTCCAGCTTCTGCCTGTGCTGGAGGCGGCGGGCGGGGGCGCGCTGCGCGACGAGATGCTCGGGGCGGCGGGGCTGTCGGCCCCTCCGTCCGATGCCGGGCTGATGGATGAGGGCCCGGCGGGGGCCATGCACCGCGCGCTGCGCCAGCGTCTGCCCGGCCGCGCGCCCGAGTTGCTGCGCGAGGCCGGGGCGCGGACCGGGGACTATATCCTGGCCCATCGCATTCCGCCGATGGCACAGCGGGTGCTGAAGCTGCTGCCGCCCGCGCTGGCCGCGCCCGTTCTGGCCAAAGCCATCGCCAAGCACAGCTGGACCTTCGCGGGGTCGGGGGCCTTCCGGGTCGTGTCGACCCGGCCGCTGGTCTTCGAGCTGACCGACAACCCGCTGATCCGGGGCGAGACCGCGCCGCACCCGATCTGCGTCTGGCATGAGGCGGTGTTCGACCGGCTGTTCCAGACCCTCGTCGACCGGCGCCTGCGCACCCGCGAACTGACCTGTTCGGCCAGCGGCGGCGCCGTTTGCCGGTTCGAGATCGCGCGCCCCTAGATCGGGCCTGTCACACGGCAAAGCGCCCGGCCATCCGGCCGGGCGCTTTGCGCTTTCACGGGGACCGCGCTGCGCGGCGGCGCGGCGTGAGGCGGACGTCGAGGCCCGGGGGCTGGCCAGAGAGCTTCGGGGCGGACAAAGCGGCGGCTGCGGGGCGGCTGCGTCTCGGCTCCCCTTGACTTCGGGGGCCATCGGGGGTGTATCGGCCCGAACCGAGACACGAGCCCCGAGGACCGTCCGATGCACGCCTATCGCAGCCATACCTGCGCCGACCTGAACAAGTCCCATGTGGGCGAGACCGTGCGCCTGTCGGGCTGGGTCCATCGGGTGCGAGATCACGGCGGTATCCTGTTCATCGACCTGCGCGACCATTACGGCATCACCCAGGTTCTGGCCGATCCCGACAGCCCGGCTTTCGCCGATGTCGAGAAGGTGCGGTCCGAATGGTGCATCCGCATCGACGGGGTGGTGAAGGCGCGCGACGAAAGCCTTGTGAACGCCAAGATCCCGACCGGCGAGGTCGAGGTCTTCGTGCGCGAGCTGGAGGTTCTGGGCCAGGCCGAGGAACTGCCGCTGATGGTGTTCGGCGATCAGGACTACCCCGAGGAAACCCGGCTGCGGTACCGCTATCTCGACCTGCGCCGCGAGAGCATGCAGGCGAACATGACGCTGCGCTCGGACGTGGTGGCCTCGATCCGGCGGCGGATGTGGGACAAGGGCTTCCGCGAATTCCAGACGCCGATCATCACCGCGTCCAGCCCCGAGGGCGCGCGCGACTTCCTGGTGCCCTCGCGGCTGCATCCGGGCAAGTTCTACGCGCTGCCGCAGGCGCCGCAGATCTTCAAGCAGCTGATCATGGTCTCGGGCTTCGACCGCTATTTCCAGATCGCGCCCTGTTTCCGCGACGAGGACCCGCGCGCCGACCGTTCGCCCACCGACTTCTACCAGCTCGACCTGGAAATGAGCTTCGTGCAGCAGCAGGACGTGTTCGACACCGTCCAGCCGGTGATCGCGGGCATCTTCGAGGAGTTCGGCGGCGGCCGGAAGGTCGATACCGACTGGCCGCAGATTTCCTATGCCGATGCGGCGCTCTGGTACGGCACCGACAAGCCCGACCTGCGCAACCCGATCAGGATGCAGGACGTCAGCGAACATTTCCGCGGCTCGGGCTTCGCGATCTTCGCGAAACTGCTGGAACAGGACGGCACCGAGATCCGCGCGATTCCCGCGCCCACCGGCGGCAGCCGCAAGTTCTGCGACCGGATGAACGCTTTCGCCCAGAAGGAAGGGCTGCCCGGGATGGGCTACATCTTCTGGCGCGAGACCGATGGCCAGACCGAAGCCGCGGGCCCGCTGGCCAAGAATATCGGCCCCGAGCGGACCGATGCGATCCGCCAGCAGCTGGGCCTTGGCGTGGGCGACGCCGCCTTCTTCCTCGGCGGCAAGCCCTCGGCCTTCCAGACCGTCGCGGGCAAGGCGCGCACCGTCATCGGCGACGAACTGGGCCTGACCGACAAGGACCGGTTCGCCTTCTGCTGGATCGTCGATTTCCCGATGTACGAGCAGGATGCCGAAACCGGCGCCATCGACTTCGAGCATAACCCCTTCTCGATGCCGCAAGGCGGGATCGAGGCGCTGGAGGGCGACCCGCTCAAGGTGCGGGGCTATCAGTACGACCTGGCCTGCAACGGCTATGAACTGGTGTCGGGCGCGATCCGGAACCACCGGCTGGACATCATGTTCAAGGCCTTCGCGCTGGCGGGCTATGCCGAGGACGAGGTGCGCAAGCGCTTCCCGAGCCTTGTCAACGCCTTCCGCTACGGCCCGCCGCCCCACGGCGGCTGCGCGGCCGGGATCGACCGGATCGTGATGCTGCTGGCGGACGAGCTGAACATCCGCGAGGTCATCATGTTCCCGATGAACCAGCGCGCCGAGGACCTGATGATGGGAGCGCCGTCCGAGCCCAGCAACGACCAGCTTCGCGACCTCTCTCTGCGTGTGATCCCGCAGGAGTGAGGCCCCTCGGGGCCGATCGAAAAGGCCCTGGCGTTTCTGCCGGGGCCTTTTCTTTTTCGTGAGTGGTGCGTTCAGACTTGGGTCCGGCCGTCAGGGGGGATCAGAGCGGCCAGAGAGTGCCGATGACGGCCACGGTGAAGGACGTGGCGCCGCCCCAGAAGATGGTCTGGTCGATCAGCGTCTTGAGACGTGCGATCATCATGCTTCATCCTAGGTCGTCAATCGTTACCAATTCGATAACGGGCGAATGGGGCGGGACTCGGGCCGGGCTGTCCCAAAGCCGGGGCGGTTTCCGGGCTTTTGCCCGCGCGGGGCCCGGGCTAGACCGGAGGCAAGCGCAAAGGATCCTGCCATGACCCAGAACCTGCCCCTCGGCGCACCGCTTGCCCGCTGGACGCCGCCGCCCCGGCCCGCCCATGACAGCCTTTCGGGACGCTATTGTCGGCTCGAGCCGCTCTCGCGCGACCATGCCGCCGAGCTGCACGCCGCCAATCAGGCCGATGCCTCGATCTGGACCTATCTGCCTTACGGCCCCTTCCCGGACGAAGCCGCGCTGGCCGACTGGATCGCGCAGGCCGCCTCGGGCCCGGACCCGCTGTTCTTCGCGGTGCGCGAGGCGGTGTCGGGCCGGGCGCTGGGCGTGCTCAGTTATCTGAGGATCGCGCCCGAGGCCGGGTCGATCGAGATCGGCCATGTGAATTTCTCGGCCCCTCTGCAACGGCGCCCAGCCGCGACCGAGGCGGTCACGCTGCTGATCGGCCATGCCTTCGCGCTGGGCTACCGGCGGCTCGAATGGAAATGCAATGCGCTGAACCGGGCCTCGCGGCGGGCAGCGGAACGCTACGGGCTGAGCTACGAGGGCGTCTTCCGGCAGGCGACGGTGGTCAAGGGGCGGAACCGCGACACCGCCTGGTTCGCCGCCATCGACGCGGAATGGCCGGCGCTGAAAGCCGCCTACGAGACCTGGCTCGACCCCGGCAATTTCGACGCCGACGGGCAGCAGCGCGTGCGGCTGTCCGACCTGACGCGGCCGATCCTGGTCGCCCGCGACCCCGAAGCCCTCTGAGGCCCACAGGCCGCAAGGCCGGGCATCGGGCGGGCCGCCCCGGTTCGGCCGGGGCGGCGCCGCTGCAACACCTTTCGGTCTATCCCGCGGACGTGAAATTTCTGCTTGCTCGAAAATTTAAAGCAATTCTATCCTGAATTGCATAACAGATAAAAAATCGAGCAGGACGTGAAATGACCCAGGTCGCAGAAATTGCGCCCGTGCCTTTTGCATGGACGCGCGGACTGGTCAGCGCGCGCGCAAGTGCCTTGCTGGCCGATCTGTTTCCCAGGGCGCACGACGCCCGGGTGGGCGAGTGCATCGGTATCGTCAAGCGGTTCATCTCTTTCGGGCGACGCTCGCTCACCGGGCATCCGGCCGAGGCGCTGGTGGTCATGGGCGAGGACGGGCGCCCGGTCTGCCTTGCGGGCCGGTATCTCGAGGCCGAGGCGCGTCAGGATCTGTTCCGGCTGGAGGAAATCCTGTCGGCACCGGGACTTCTGGCCTATGGCGCGCTGACGCCCCATGCCGGCAGCCTGCGCCACGCCGCCGCCCCGCCCCGGGCGCTGGAGCTTATTCTGGGGGCCAATGTCCACATGTTGCGCACGCTCGACTGGCAGGCCGACATCGCGGCCCGGCGCCACGCGGGCGAGCCCATCTCGCGGGCCTTGTCGTCCAATCTGCGGCTTCTGTCGGAACATCCCGGGTCGCATGACGCGGTCGAGGATATGCGCGACACGCTGCACGCGCAGGCGACGCTGATGCTGGGGCTTCTCAGTTTCGACGAGCCGGTGCTGCCCGCCCTGTCCGCGATCGCGGCCTGACGACCCGCCCGGACGTTCAGGTTGCGCGTCAGCGGCCGGTGATCTCGACCCGGCCCGAAACCCGCGCGCCCTTGCTCGAGGTCAGGCTTTCGGCCGTCAGGTCGGCCTGAACCCGCGCCGTGGCCGACAGCGCCAGGTCGGTGCAGGTGACCCGGCCCGAGATTTCGCCGCTGATGGTGACGGTCTCGGCCGAGAGCGAGCCCGTGACCTGTCCGGTCGCGCTGATCTCGATCGCCTTGGCGGCGATGTTGCCCTTGACCCGGCCATTGACGATCACGGCGCTGTCCTTGGCGACGAGATCGCCCTCGATCGTCAGGTCTTCCGAGATGATTGCCTGGGCCATGTGTGCCGCTCCACGTTGGGTCTTCTGTGCGCCCCCTCAATGGGGCGGGTTCGAGCCGGCCACAAGGGGGCTCCTGACCCCGGGCCGCCTTATCCCGCCAGCGTTGCCCGGTTGCGACGGCGCCATGGGCGAAGACCCGCCGGGGCTGCGCGCATGGGTCAGGCGGGGCGTTGGACGGCGAAGCTGTCGCAGATGGCGCCTGCGGTGGTGATCCAGATGCGGTCGCGATGCCCGGCGATATGCGCCAGCGCTCCGCGCAACGCCCTCAGCCGGCAGGGCTGGCCCATGATATAAGGGTGCAGCGCGATCCCCATCACCAGCGACTGGTGCGCCGACTGCTCCAGCATCTCGTCGAAATTGTCGACGATCATCCGGGCGAAGGTTTCGGCGCTGTCCTTGCGGCCGACAATGGCGGGAATGTCGTTCAGTTCCTGCGGATAGGGCACTGCCAGCAGCGGCCCATGGGCGGTGCGCATCCAGACCGGCTGATCGTCCATGCACCAGTTCAGCGTATAGGCATAGCCCGCTTCGGCCAGCAGGTCCGGCGTGACCGGGCTTTCGGAAATCCAGGGGCTGAGCCAGCCCCTCGGCGCCTTGCCCTCCGCGCGGGCGAGCGTCTCTGTCGCCTCGCGGATCATCGCCCGCTCGGCGGCCTCGTCCATGGTGCCCTGCCGTTCGCTGTTGCTGCGCCCATGGCCCGCGATCTCGTCGCCCCGGGCGCGATGGGCGGCCATCAATTCGGGCGCGTGGTCGCACATCGCCGAATTGGCCAGCACGGTCGCGGGCAGGCCGAGCGCGTCGAGCATCTCGATCAGCCGCCAGGCGCCCACCCGGTTGCCATAGTCGCGCCAGGCATAATTCAGGATGTCGGGCTGCGGCCCGCCGGGCGCCAGCTCTGCCCCGAGCCCCTCGCCAAAGGCGAAATGTTCGAGGTTCACGCCCAGATAGACCGCAAGCCGCTTGGCCCCGGGCCAGGTGAAATCGGGCCGGTCGGTGATCGGGCTGTAGTCGTAGCGGCCGTGGACCTTCAGGCTCACAGCGGCGCCTCGGCCAGCCCCGCGCGGTCCAGCAGGATCTCGGCGCTGTCGTTCCAGACGTCGGTCGAGACGATCTTGCCGTCCCGGACGGTGAAGATGTCGATATAGCGGTTGCCGTCGAAGGGCGTGCCGTCGGGCCATTCGCCATAGAGATGGCCGGTATTGTAGACCCGGACCTCGCCGGTTTCGGGATCGGTGACGGCATCGGTCCGAAGGAACCGTTTCTTGACCCATCCGTAGCGCTTGCCGTTGAAGCCCGCGCTGTCGGCCGGCCCGCCGAATTTCCGTCCGCCGGTGAAGCTCATCCGGAAATCCTCGGCCAGAAAGGCGGCGGCGCCTTCGGGATCGGGGATCATCGAGCGTTCGAGATAGGCCTCGACGATACGCTTGGCCTCGGCGGCGGGGTCGGTCATGGGGGCCTCTTGCTTGCGGTAGTGCGGCGTACCAATGTCCTCGTGCCTACCTCGATGTCAGACGAAAGCGCAAGGTATCTCAAACAGTTCCGGGATTCCGCGTGTTTGACCTTTCAAAGGGTTTCGCGCTTTTCCGTCGCCTGTTTAGCGGCTGTGCGTAGCCCGCAGGGGCCAGGCGAACGCAGAAATATTGAAATATTAGTCGCTTGCAACTATCATATTGATAGGTCAAAGGGGGTGGCATGGCGAATCTTGAAAAGGGACCGGAGGATTTGCGGCCACCTAGGCCGGAAGTTCTGCGGGAAAAAGTTCGCTTCTTGGCTGCCGACTCGGCGAACGTGACGATCACCTGCCATGCCGAGGAGCGCATGGTGCAAAGAGACATTACCAGCACCATGATGTTCAAGGTGCTCCGAAGCGGGATGCTGTCAGGCGAGGTGCAGAATGGAAAACGGGTAGGCGACTGGGTCGTGAAGGTCACCGGCAGTGTGCCTGGAAAGCGTGATGTGGGAGTTGTCACTGCGGTTCTGGCTCGCGACCGTTTGGTCATCATAACCGTGCAATGGGAAGATATGAGATGACTTCTGAGTTTTTTATCGATGGGAAAGCGCGGGACGCTCAACCCTATGTCTACAAGATTTCCGGACTGGACGATGTCATTCTCCTGAATGGTTTCGTGCGTGAGGAGACAGACTACGGGCCAGGCATCTCGATAGACAACATCGACAATCTGCACGAAGCCATCGCTCTTCGGATCATTTCGATGAAGAAGACGCTGAGTTCGCGCGATTTTCGCTTTCTCAGGGTCGAGATGAACATGACGCAGAGCGAACTGGGGAAGCTCCTCGGCATCGATGGCCAGACCGTGGCACGATACGAAAAGGGGGAGAGCCGCATCTCAGGACCGGTCGACAGGCTGCTGCGTTTCCTGTTCGTGTTCCGTCTTTTGCCCGAGGAAGCGCGGGCGGAACTGATCGCAAAGATCCAAGACACGATAGAACGCGATGAGATGCGCGACTATACTCCCCGTTTCAGAGAGGAAAATGGTAGCTGGTTCGAAACCTGCGCCTAAGCTGTTGGCTTAGACGCAGGCTGCGTTTTCCTGATTTACCGCGCGAACTTCTTGTACTTCACCCGCTTCGGCTCGACCGAGTCCGGGCCCAGACGGCGGATCTTGTCTTCCTCGTAGGCCTCGAAGTTGCCCTCGAACCATTCCACATGGGCCTCGCCCTCGAAGGCCAGGATGTGGGTGCAGAGCCGGTCGAGGAAGAAGCGGTCGTGGCTGATGATGACCGCGCAGCCCGCGAAATCCTCAAGCGCCGCTTCCAGCGCCTGCAGGGTCTCGACGTCCAGATCGTTGGTCGGTTCGTCCAAGAGCAGCACGTTGCCGCCCGATTTCAGCAGCTTGGCCATGTGGACGCGGTTGCGCTCGCCGCCCGACAGCAGCCCCACCTTCTTCTGCTGGTCGCCGCCCTTGAAGTTGAAGGACGAACAATAGGCGCGGCTGTT
Source organism: Rhodovulum viride (assembly GCF_003265965.1). Taxonomy (NCBI): domain Bacteria; kingdom Pseudomonadati; phylum Pseudomonadota; class Alphaproteobacteria; order Rhodobacterales; family Paracoccaceae; genus Rhodovulum; species Rhodovulum viride. Next base: position 52,394 of record NZ_MUAV01000006.1, read on the forward strand.
CACCTCGGCATCGCCCAGAACCACGATGTCGAGCCCGTCGGAAATTTCTTCCCAGACCGTCTTGTTGGGGTCGAGCGCGTCGCGGGACTGGTCGACGTAGCTCAGCTTGACGGTGTCGCCGAAGGTGATGGCGCCTGCGTCGGGCGTTTCCTGGCCCGTCAGCATGCGAAACAGGGTCGATTTCCCGGCGCCGTTCGGGCCGATCACGCCGACGATGCCGCCCGGGGGCAGGGCGAGGCTGAGATCCTCGATCAGCAGCCGGTCGCCATAGCCCTTCTTCAGCCCCTCGATCTCGATCACCTTGCCGCCCAGACGGGGCCCGTTCGGAATGATGATCTGCGCGCGGCCCAGCTTTTCGCGTTCGGACTGGCCGGCCAGTTCCTCATAGGCCTGGATCCGGGCCTTGGATTTCGCCTGCCGCGCCTTCTGGCCGGCGCGGATCCAGTCCAGTTCGCGTTCCAGCTGTTTCTGCTTGGCCTTGTCCTCGCGCGCTTCCTGTTCCAGCCGCTTGGCCTTCTGTTCCAGCCAGCTCGAATAGTTGCCCTCGTAGGGAATGCCCCGGCCGCGGTCGAGTTCGAGGATCCAGCCGGTGATGTCGTCGAGGAAATAGCGGTCGTGGGTGACGATCAGGATCGTGCCCTTGTACTCGATCAGGTGCTGTTGCAGCCAGGCGATGGTCTCGGCGTCGAGGTGGTTGGTGGGTTCGTCCAGCAGCAGCATGTCGGGCGCTTCCAGCAGCAGCTTGCACAGCGCCACCCGGCGCTTTTCGCCGCCCGAAAGGGTTTCGACCGGCGCATCGTCGGGCGGGCAGCGCAGGGCCTCCATCGCGACGTCGATCTGGCTGTCGAGATCCCACAGGTTCTCGGCGTCGATCTGGTCCTGCAGGGTCGTCATCTCTTCCATCAGCTCGTCCGAGTAATCCTCGGCGACCTGCATGGCGATCTCGTTGAACCGGTCGATCTTGGCCTTCTTCCCGGCCACGCCCAGCATGACGTTCTCGCGCACGGTCAGCGCGGGGTCGAGTTCGGGTTCCTGCGGCAGATAGCCGACGCGGGCGCCCTTGGCCGCCCAGGCCTCGCCCGAGAAGTCCTTGTCCCAGCCCGCCATGATCCGCAGAAGCGTCGATTTGCCGGCGCCGTTGACGCCCACGACCCCGATCTTGACCCCGGGCAGGAAGTTCAGGCGGATGTTCTCAAAGCACTTCTTGCCGCCCGGATAGGTCTTGGACACGCCGTCCATGTGGTAGACATATTGGTAGGAAGCCATCGCGAACGCCTCGTGCAGAAGGGGAAAGAGTTGTGTCTGCACATAGCGATTCCGCTGGACAAGGGCAATGACGGGCAGGTTAACGTGCGGCCCTGTGTCGAATGAGGCGGTGGGACGGGCGAATGCGGGCGGGGCTTCCGACGGCGCGGGCCGGGATGCGGATCGGGCTTCTGGGCGGGTCTTTCGATCCGGCCCATGAGGGGCATGCGCATATCACGCGCATTGCCCTGAAACGGTTCCGGCTGGACCGGGTCTGGTGGCTGGTCTCGCCGGGCAATCCGCTGAAGTCCGAAGGCCCGGCCCCGATGGCGCGGCGGATCGCGGCGGCACGGGCGGTGATGGATCACCCGCGGGTCGAGATCACCGATCTGGAGGCCCGGATCGGCACCCGCTACACCGCCCAGACGCTGAAACGGCTGATGGCGCTTTATCCCGGGGTGCGGTTCGTCTGGCTGATGGGGGCCGACAACCTGATCGACTTTCACCGCTGGGACCGCTGGCGCTGGATCCTCGACAACGTGCCGGTGGGCGTGCTGGCCCGGCCGGGGCAGGGGGTGGCGGCGCGCCGGTCGCGCGCCGCGATCACCCATGCCCGCTATCGGCTGTCGGCCGATCGTGCGCCTTGCCTGGCAGACCGGCAGCCCCCGGCCTGGTGCTATCTGAACATGCCGATGGTCGATCTGTCGTCCTCCGAGATCCGGGCGCGCGGCGACTGGCGCGGCTAGGCATGGAGGTTGTGGCGATTAACCCTTTCCCACCTTGCCCGAACCGGGCCGGTCTGGTTCACTCCCGCGCATGACGACGCCCCTCTCACAGCTTTCGCGACGGCTCTTTCTGGCCGGTCTCATGGCGGGGCCCGCCGCTTCGGCGCTGGGCGCGCCGCTCGACCGTTCGCCGGTGCCGCGGCCACGTCCGGAATTGCGCGGCCGGGTGGCCGATGCGGCGCAGCTGATCGAGGCGGCGGGGCTTTCCGGCAAGTTCGCCTTCGCCCTTGTCGATGTCGGGACAGGCACGCTGCTGGAGGCGCACAAGCCACTTCTGGGCTTGCCCCCGGCCTCGGTCGCGAAATCGGTCACGGCGCTTTATGCGCTGGATGCGCTCGGGCCCGAGTTTCGCTTTACCACGCGGCTGATCGCGACGGGGCCGGTGACCGGCGGGCGGCTCGAGGGCGATCTGGTGCTGGCGGGGGGCGGCGATCCGACGCTCGATACCGACCTTCTGGGCGATCTGGCCGCCCAGCTGAAGGCCGCCGGGGTGACCGAGGTGCGGGGGCGGTTCCTCTACCATGCGGGGGCGCTGCCGGGGCTGCCCGCGATCGATCCGGGCCAGCCGCCGCAGGTCGGCTACAACCCGGCGATTTCGGGGCTGAACCTCAACTTCAACCGGGTCCATTTCGAATGGCACCGCGCGGCGGGCGGTTATGCGGTGACGATGGATGCCCGCGCCCGGCGCTATGCGCCCCAGGTCGGTGTGGCGCGCATTCATGTCGTCGACCGGGCGACGCCGGTCTACACCTATGCCTCGAACGGGGGCATCGACGAATGGACCGTGGCCCAGGGCGCGCTTGGGGCCGAGGGCGCGCGCTGGCTGCCGGTGCGCCGTCCGGCGCTTTACTGTGCCGAGGTGTTCCAGACGCTGGCGCGCTCGCATGGCATCGTGCTCGACACGCCGCAGGAGGTGGCCGGTGCACCCGCCGGCACCCAGCTGGGCCGAATCGACAGCGCGCCTCTGGCCGAGATCCTGCGCGAGATGCTGAAATACTCGACCAATGTCACCGCCGAGGCGGTGGGGCTGGCCTCGACCATCGCGCGCGGTGCCCGCCCGCAAAGCCTGGCCGAGTCCGGGCAGGCGATGACCGAGTGGATGCAGACCCGGATGGGCGCGCAAAAGGCGCGGTTCGTCGATCATTCGGGGCTGGGCGATGCCTCGCGGCTGTCGCCGATGGAACTGGTCCGCACGCTGGCCATCGCCGCGCCCGAAGGGCGGCTGCGGCCGCTTCTGAAGGACATTCCGATCCGCGACGACGCGGGACGGCCGCAGACCGGGCATCCGGTCGAGGTGTCGGCCAAGACCGGCACGCTGAATTTCGTCTCGGCGCTGGCGGGCTATATCGGGGCGCCCGGCGGGCGGCAGATGGCTTTCGCGATGTTCTCGGCCGACGAGGAGCGCCGCGCGCGGCTCGGCCCTGAAGAGATGGAACGCCCGCCAGGCGGCAAGGCCTGGATCTCGCGCTCGCGCGCGCTTCAGCAGGATTTCCTGAGGCGCTGGGCGGACCTGTACGCCTGACCGGCCGTCTCAGACGCCGTCGGGCCGGACCACCAGCAGCCCCGCGATGAACCCCGCCTGATTGTGAAAGGCGTCGATCTCGGCCATTTCGGCCTCGGTGCAGCCCAAGAGCAGCTTCAGTTCGGCATCGCGCTTGCTGAGATCCATCGAGGCCAGAACGCCGGTCACCCGGGGCTCGGGCAGGCTGCCGCGCCACAGGTCCACCCCATCGCCGTCGATGGCGCGGGTCCCGTCGAGATAGCCATAGTCCAGCGGATAGACGAGTTCGGGAAAGCGCGGATGGGCCGAGCCCTTGGGCCGGTCCACCACGATTTCCGCGGCGGCGACGAAGCGGTCGGCGAAGGGCCAGAACCGCGCGGGCAGATCGACGGGAACGCTGACGGGGATCACCGGCTAAAGCACCATATGGCGCGCCCGCGCCGCCCGCTCGATGGCCGCGCCCGCCAGCCGGTCGATGTTCAGCTCGTAGCGGATCTCTTCCAGAAGCCGCAATTCGGTCTCGCCCAGCCGCCCGTCGGCCGCGGCCACGTCGCAGGCCAGCACATAGGCGGTTTCGTGCAGCTTCTCGGGCAGCGCCTCGTTGACCAGCCCGAACAGCGCGTCGAGCCCGTCATATTCGCTGAACAGGTCGAACACCGTCTGGGCGACGATGCGGATGCGATCCTGGTCGTAATCGGCAAAGATCGGCAGGTGATTCACCATCCGCTCGATGGTCACCAGCTCGGCGGTGCGGATGGTCTCGTCCGAGGCGGAAACCGCCACCATGATCGCGACCAGCGCGTCCTGGGCGGAAAGGGGCGTTTCGGGTTCGCTCATGGGGGTCTCCGTCGGGTCGTGTTGCGGCGCAGAATATTGACGAGGCGCAAGGGGGGCAATAGGAGTCGGGGCCTTGTCGGGCATGGGGTCCGGCCAGCGAAGCGCCGGGCCCGGGGCCCGTCCAGCGAAGAGAGTGCGAAACGATGTCCAACCTCCGCGACGCCGCGATGAGTTCCAAGGCCTGGCCCTTCGAAGAGGCCCGGAAGCTGCTCAAGCGCGCCGAAAAGGGGGCCGCGGACAAGGGCTATATCCTGTTCGAGACCGGCTACGGTCCCTCGGGCCTGCCCCATATCGGCACCTTCGGCGAGGTTCTGCGCACGACGATGATCCGCCGCGCCTTCGAGGCGATCTCGGACATCCCGACCCGGCTGATCTGTTTCTCGGACGACATGGACGGCATGCGCAAGGTGCCGGGCAACGTGCCGAACCAAGAGATGCTGCGCGAACATCTGCAGCGGCCGCTGACCTCGGTGCCCGATCCGTTCGAAGAATACGAAAGCTTCGGCCATCACAACAACGCGATGCTGCGGCGGTTCCTCGACACCTTCGGCTTCGAATACGAATTCTACTCGGCGACCGAATTCTACCGCTCGGGCCGGTTCGACGACACGCTGAAGCTGGCGACCGAACGCTATGACGACCTGATGGCGGTGATGCTGAAATCGCTGCGCGAGGAACGTCAGCAGACCTATTCGATCTTCCTGCCGATCCACCCCGAGACCGGGCGCGTGCTGTACGTGCCGATGAAGCAGGTCGATGCGGTCAACCACACCATCACCTTCGACGACGAGGACGGCCGCGAATGGACGCTGCCGGTGACGGGCGGCAAGGTCAAGCTGCAGTGGAAGCCCGATTTCGGCGCGCGCTGGGCCGCGCTGGGCGTCGATTTCGAGATGTATGGCAAGGACCATTCGACCAACACGCCGATCTATGACCGGATCTGCGAAATCCTCGGCGGCAGGAAGCCCGAGCATTTCACCTACGAACTGTTCCTCGACGAAAGCGGTGAGAAGATCTCGAAATCGAAGGGCAACGGGCTGACCATCGACGAATGGCTGACCTATGCCGCGACCGAGAGCCTGTCCTATTTCATGTACCAGAAGCCCAAGACCGCCAAGCGGCTCTGGTGGGACGTGATCCCGAAGGCGGTGGACGAATATCATCAGCAGCTGCGCGCCTTCCCGGGGCAGGAGCTGAAGGCCCAGATCGACAACCCGGTCTGGCACATCCATGGCGGCACCCCGCCCGAAAGCCGGATGGTGGTGCCCTTCGCGATGCTCCTGAACCTCGCCTCGGTGGCAGGGGCGACCGACAAGGACGGGCTGTGGGGCTTCATCAAGCGCTATGCGCCCGAGGCCTCGCCCGAAACCCATCCCGATCTCGATCAGGCGGCGGCCTTCGCGGTGCGCTATTTCCACGATTTCGTGGCCCCGCAGCGCCAGTTCCGCGCGCCCGACGCGACCGAACGCGCGGCGATGGAGGATCTGGTCGCCCGGCTCAAGGTCTGGGAGGGGGGGCTCGACGCCGAAGAGCTGCAAAGCCTCGTCTTCGCGGTCGGCAAGGATCACGGGTTCGAGCCGCTGCGCGACTGGTTCAAGGCGCTTTACGAGGTGCTGCTGGGCGCGAGCCAGGGGCCGCGCTTTGGCGGGTTCATCGCGCTTTACGGCGTCGATGAAACCGTGCGGCTGATCGAGGACGCGCTGGCCCGGGGCTGAGCCGCCCGGGCCGCCCGGCTGCCGGGACGCCTAGTCCCGGTGCCAGGACTTCCACCAGCGTTTCCAGCTTCGTCCCAGATCCTTGGCCGGGCTGGCGAAAAGCCGCGCGCCGAGGGTCTGCGCCGCATCGGCCAGGTCCGCCTGCCGTGCCGCGATCCGCGCGCGCAGGGCGTCGCGGGTCTCGGTCCCGCCCGGCAGGTCGGGGGTCGCCGCAAGATGGGTGTCCAGCACGGCCAGATCGTGATGATCGCCCAGAAGTTCGGACAGTTCCGCGACCTTCTTCGCCCGGCGCCCCAGCGGCGCGCGTTCGATCGGCCGCAGAAGCCGGGTGTGATACCAGTGATATTTCACCCGCTTGCGCCAGTCGTGGATCACCGCGACCTCGGGCGCCTCGGCGGCGGCGGCGCGGCCCTTGCGCGCGCGGTCGAAGGTGCGCTGCAACCCGCGCCGCATCGGCCGGAAGCCGTCGCCGTAAAGCGCCCAGCTGCGCGCCCGTTCGCGCAGCGCCAGCATGTCCAGCCGGAACGCCGCCAGATCCTCCTCGACATGGGCCTTGGCGGCGGCGCGGTCGCGGGTCGCGACCAGATGCGCGCGCACCGGCTCGAATCCGCTCAGCCGGCCCCCGGCGGCCAGCTTGTCGAAGGTCTCGACCATGCCCTCGCGGTCGCGCAACCCCGACAGGCGCCGCGCCGCGTCTCGGATCGCGCCGTTCTCGCGGGCATAGGCCGGGAAGGCGGGGCGCACGAGACGGATCAGCCCGCGCAGCTTCTTGGCGCGCTTGCGCAGGCCGTGGACCTTTTCGTGCAGCTCGATCCCCGGGTCGTCGAGTTCGGTGAGGGCGGCGTCGATTTCCTCGATCGCGATCCGGCGCAGGGCCGCTTCGGTGCTCTTGTCCGAGCGTTTCAGGCGATAGGTCATGCTGGGAAAGTCGCGTCCTTGAACTCGTATGATTCCGGAATCCGATCCGATGCCTAGAACCGGGATGTTAGTCCTTTGTGACAGGAGAGGAAGATGCGCCCGCGGCGCAGCGTCCCTGCGCCCGACGCGCGGCTGCGGTCAGGCGTCGCGGAGCCGCGAAAATGAGCGTCAGGCGCCCAGATCTTCGGCCGTCAGGCGGAAGGCCTGGCCGAATCCGCCATTCAGATGGCCCGAATGGGGCACCAGCCGGACGAAATGGAAATCGGCGAAATCCGCGTAAAGCTGGGCCTTGGGCTGATGGTCGAGGTAATGGTCGCGCAGCGCGATGCGGTCGGCGGGCCGGGTCGCGAAGACCGCGCGGGCCTGCAGGGTCAGCCGGGGATGGGTCAGCGGGTCGCCCTTGGGGCCGGGCTCGCCCACCAGAAGCGAACAGTCGGGCAGGGCGCGCAGCGCCGCCGTATGCGGTGCGAGATCCGAGATCAGCGTCACCGGCAAACCGTCCGGCCCCGGCGCCAGCGCGATCCGGGTGACGAAGGGGGCGCCCTCGCGCAGGACCGCCAGCGCGCCGTACCGCGCCTCGGCGATCAGCTTGCGGGCCAGCGCGCGGGCGTCATCGTCGGCCGGGCGGAACGGGTCCTTGGCGCTCATCGCGGGCTCAGAGCCTGATCGCCGAGATCAGCCGCCCGTAATCGGCCTCGCCGGTATGGACGCTGCGGCGGTAGGAAAAGAACCGGTCGGGGTCTGAATAGGTGCAATGGCGGGTCCAGAGCGCCTGCCCGATGCCCGCGCCGCGCAACCGGGCCAGGCTGAAGCCCGGCAGGTCGAACTGGACGCGGTCGCCCTTGCCGGCGGCGAAGAACCGCGTCGAGTCGGGGTCCTCGCTCAGGAACGTGTCGAGGAATTCCGGCCCGACCTCATAGGCGCGCTGGCTGATGGTCGGGCCGATCACGGCGACCGTGTCGTCGCGCCGGGCGCCGAGCCTCTCCATCGCCTCGAGCGTGGCCTCGAGAATGCCCCCAAGCGCGCCCTTCCAGCCCGCATGGGCCGCCCCCACCACACCCGCAGTGCGGTCGGCAAACAGCACCGGCTGGCAATCGGCGGTCAGCACGCCCAGCGCCAGCCCCGGGGTCCGGGTGACCATGGCATCGGCGCGCAGCGGAGATTCGGGCAGGGTTTCGATCACCGCGACAGCGGCGGAATGGACCTGATGCACGGTGACCAGGCGGTCGGGTTCCACGCCCATCGCGCCCGCGACCCGGTTGCGGTTGATCGCCACCGCCTCGGACAGGTCCGACGAGCCCCCGCCGCAGTTGAGCCCCCAGAAGATCCCGGACGACGCGCCGCCCTGCCGGGTGAAGAACCCGTGACGCAGCGGCGCGAGTGCGTTCGAAGTGAGAATTTCCAAAGTCATGAACGAAGTCCTGGGGGATCGGGGGCCCGTGCGGGGGTCAGCGCGAGTGTCTGGAAGAGCGTTCCCATTTCCTCGGGGTGGGTCAAGCGGCGATGTGCGGCAATATGGCTTCGGAGCGCCGCACCGGCGAGGTTTTGCGCCAGAGCCTGGGCGCGGGCCGCAATCCCGAGCCGTTCGAGCAGCACGCCCTGCGGGGTCGGACCGCTGACCCGGACGCCCTCGACGGTTCGGGCGGCGCGGGCCAGCGCCTCGAAATCGACATGGGCGGTCAGATCGGCCTCGCCGGGATGGGCGAGCGGCGGCTCGGGGCGGTGCGCGCGCAGGGCTTGCAGCGTGTCGCCGAGGCTGTGCCAGCCGCCGTAATCGACGATCAGCGCGGCCCCGCCCCGGGCGGCGATCCGCGCCGCCAGGGTCTCGACGATGGCGCAGGCAGGGGCGCAGGTCTCGACGATGTCGCCCGGTTCGGTATCGGCCAGCCGGTGGTCCAGTGCGGCAAGCGGCAGCGGCGCCGAAAGCCCGAGGGTCAGCCTGTCATCCTCGAGCCCGACCAGCCGTTCGCGCCAGCCCGCCGGATCGCGCTGGAACTGGCGGATCGGCAGGGCGTCGAAAAATTCGTTGGCGATCACGAAGAGAGGCGCGTCGGGCAGGGGGGCGGCGCTGTCGATCCAGGCGATGTCGAGCCCCGGCAACGCCTGGCGCTGGCGGGCGCGAAGGTGGGGTGAGGTCTCGACCAGATGCACCCGCGCGGCCGCGTGAAAGCCCGGCACGCGTTTCGTGGCGCGCCAGAGATCGGCCATCAGCGTGCCGCGCCCGGGGCCGAGCTCGGCCAGAACAAAGGGTGCGGGCGCGCCTTGGTCGAGCCAGACCTGAGCGAGCCAAAGCCCCAGAAGCTCTCCGAACATCTGGCTGATCTCGGGGGCGGTGGTGAAATCTCCCGCCTCTCCGAACGGATCGCGGGTGCTGTAATAGCCGTGCTCGGGATGCATCAGGCAGTCGGCCATGAAGTCCGCGATGCCGATCGGGCCGGTCGCCGCGATCCGCCGGGCGAGAAGCCGTGCAAGCGGGGTCATGCCCGGCGCCGCGCCGAGACAAGGATGAGCCCGAGCCCCAGCGCCATCATCGGCAGCGACAGAAGCTGGCCCATGGTCAGCCCGTAGCCCTGCCAGTGCAGCGCAAGGCCCAGCGGATTGCCCGGGCCTGCGAATTGCGCATCGGGCTGACGGACGAATTCGACGGCAAACCGCGCGAGCCCGTAGCCCGCAAAGAAGGTCCCGGCGACGCGTCCGGGCGTCTCCAGCGCGCCGCGGGCCAGCGCAAGCCAAAGCAGGACCGCGCCAAGCAAAAGCCCTTCAAGCCCGGCTTCGTAGAGCTGCGAGGGGTGGCGGGCGCAGGGAAAGCTGTCCCAGCCGGGGCAGTATTGCGCGGCCTCTCCGGGGAAGACGACAGCCCAGGGCAGATCGGACGGGCGACCCCAGAGCTCGGCATTGATGAAATTCGCGATCCGCCCGAAGAAAAGCCCCGGTGGCGTCGCCAGCGCCAGCGCGTCGGCGGCGGGCAGCAGCGGGATGCCGTGCTTTCGGGTGAACAGAAGCACCGCCGCCATGACCCCCAGCAAGCCGCCATGGAAGGCCATGCCCCCGTGCCAGAGGATCGGGATCTCCCAGGGAGCGCTCAGATAATAGAGCGGCTTGTAGAACAGCACGAAGCCGAGCCGTCCGCCGAGGATCACGCCCAGCACGATCCAGGTCAGCAGTTCCTCGACCTGCTCTGGACGCATCGGCGGGCGGGAGGCGGGCCAGAGCCGCTCGCGCCGCATCAGTGCGACGACCAGCCGCCAGCCGATCACGATCCCGGCGATATAGGCCAGCGCATACCAGCGGAGCGCGAAGTCGAAACCGAAGACCGAGATCGAGAAGATCTCGGGGGTGAGGTCGGGAAAGGGGAGAACCGCGTGCATCTTGGGCCTTCTGTTCTCTGGGCTGCGCGGCGAAGTCAACCTTGAGCTTGCGCCGCCTGCGGGCCATATAGGGCGCGAATGTAAATGCCAGAGGCCGCCATGCAGACCCGCAACAAATTTCTCGACGACATGTCGAAGCTGATGACGAATGCCATGGGCGTGGCCCAGGGTGCCAAGGACGAGGCCGAGACGGCGATGAAGAGCATGCTCGATCGCTGGCTCGCCGACCGCAACTTCGTGACCCGCGAGGAATTCGACGCGGTGCGCGCGATGGCGCAGAAAGCGCGCGAGGAAAACGAGGCGCTGAAGGCCCGGATCGCGGCCCTGGAAGCGAAATAGCGCAGAGGATCGGCCCGGAGCGGGGCGCGGGCAGGGCCGCCCTGAGGGACCCTGGAGGCGTTCGGTCGGGCGAAGGGGCGAATTTTCTGCGAAAATTCGGGGCCTGGGGGAACGGGTATGGCCTCAGCCCGGGGCTTTGGTGCCTGTGAGACATCTGTCGCCCGCGCGCGGTGGGGTCGGGCCGGTGGTTCCGGGACCGGGCCGCAATGGCGTCTTTGACGGCCAGTGGGGCTTCGAGCGTCGTGCCGTCAGGCGAACCGTCACGCAGTTGAATCCCGATGCCGGACGCAACGATCGCCAACCGGGATCTCCCGGCGCGACACCGCCGGGCAATGTCCGGCAGAGCGCGGCATCGGGCGCCGGGGTGCCCCGTCCGCATAACCCGTCCTGTAGGTCGGAGGCGCACGGCGCGCGCGAGTCCGGAGTCTTCCCCGACAGCCGTGCACCGTCGTGCAACCGGACCATGGGCCGCTTGAGAAACAGGCCGAGAGGCTGCGCCGGGTCGCGGTCCGGTCCGTGCCGAGCTCCGGGCCGACCGCCACGCCGGGCCGCGTCAGGAACCGCAGCGGGATCGCACCTGGCCACCGCATCGTATACTCCCGTCGCTGCGTCCTTCGCTTGCGCGCCGTCACCAGGTGCGCCATGCGCCGGATCCACTTCCGTCGCCCGCCTTGGGGACAGCGAGTTCCGGGCCCCTTCGTCCTCCCCGAGATCGCCGATCTGAACAGTCTGATCATGCTGACCGTCGATGCCACGGTGCTCGCCGTCCTCCGCGGCGCAGGGGGCTGACTCCGGACGAACTCACCGAGGTCCGGGTCGAGAAGGCCGGCATGACCCCCGCCGCCACCGCCTTGACCCATGAACGCCACGATACGCTCTTCCGCAAGAACGACGCCCTCCAGGCTGGCCTTAAGACCTGATCCGCCTCCGGACCTCGACAGCTCCGACCTGCCCGACCCGCGCCCCGGCGCGGGTTTCTCATGTCCGGAGAACGGAAGGACGCGGCGGAAAACCCGGCGCCGCCGACCCGCCTGACCCCTGCGCTGTCGGCCCGGCCCATGCCGCACGGATTGAGCCATGTCAAGGACGTATGCTGCCGTTCATGCGCAAATGCGCATGAACGGAGGTGACCCATGGTGCTGTCCAGTCTCGCAGCCCTTGCCGAGCCCACCCGGCTGGAGGCGATGCGCCTGCTCGAGGACGGGTCGGAGCATTGCGTCTGCGAATTGATGGCCAGGCTCGATGCCACCCAAAGCAGGATGTCGCGGCACATGAAGGTGCTCAAGCAGGCCGGGCTGGTCACCGACCGCCGCGACGCGCAATGGGTCCGCTATCGCCTGAACCCCGACATGCCCGCGGGGATTCGCGCCATCGTCGCGGCCGCGCTTGCCGCCTCCGCGGACGGGGAACGGAGCGCGGCATGAACGTTGGGGCCGCTCCACCGATCCGTCGGCCCCGACATGAATGGCCGTGGCACCTCGGCGTTGCCGGGGCGGTCCTGGTGTGGGGGCTTCTCTATCACCTGCTCGGCCCGCTTGCGGAACGCCTCTCCGGACAGGTTCCGGTGGACCGGCATAGTCACGCCGGCGAGGCTCTGGCCTTCTTTTTCTACGATGTGCCGAAGGTGATGCTGCTGCTGACGCTGATCGTCTTCGCCATGGGCGTGGTGCGCAGCTATTTCTCGCCCGAAAAGACCCGCGCGTTGCTGTCGGGAAAACGCGAGGGCGCCGGCAATGTCCTGTCGGCGGGGCTGGGGATCTTCACGCCGTTCTGTTCCTGCTCGGCCGTGCCGCTCTTCATCGGGTTTGTTTCGGCGGGCGTGCCTCTGGGCGTCACCTTCTCCTTCCTGATCGCCGCGCCGATGGTGAACGAGGTCGCGCTGGTCCTGCTCTTCGGCCTGGTCGGCTGGCAGGTGGCGCTGGCCTATCTGGCCTTCGGGCTGGGCATCGCCATCCTGGCGGGCGTCGTCATCGGCAAGCTGCGGCTGGAAGGCTGGTTGCAGGACTGGGTGCGCGAGATCCATTCGGGCGCCGCCGCCCCGGGAGGCGTCGCGGGCGAGCGGCTGTCCATGGCCGACCGCTACAGGCACGGCATCGAGGCGGTGCGCGAGATCTTCGGCAAGGTCTGGCTCTGGATCGTCCTCGGCATCGGCCTCGGCGCGGTGATCCACGGCTATGTGCCCGAGGACCTGATGGTGCGGATCATGGGTGCGGACGCCTGGTGGTCGGTGCCCGCCGCCGTGATCCTGGGCATTCCCATGTACACGAACGCCGCCGGTGTGATTCCCATCGTCGAGGCGCTCTTGGGCAAGGGCGCCGCTCTGGGCACTGTCCTGGCCTTCATGATGAGCGTGATCGCGCTCTCCCTGCCCGAGATGATCATTCTTCGGCAGGTGCTGACGCTGCGCCTGATCGCCGTCTTCATCGGTGTCGTGGCCAGCGGCATTCTGGCGGTCGGTTTTCTGTTCAACGTGCTCTTCTGAAAGGACGCCATCATGAAAACCGTCAAGGTCTACGGCCCCGGATGCAAACGCTGCGAAACAACAGCCGCGATGGTCCGGGAGGCCGCAGCGAAACTCGGGATCGAGGTGGATGTCGAAAAGGTCACCGATCCCAGATCCATCGCCATGGCGGGCGTGATGTCCACGCCGGGCGTTTCCGTCAATGGCAAGCTGGTTCATTCCGGAGGCCTGCCGGATGCGGGCAGGCTTGAAGGCTGGCTTTCGGAATCATCCTGATCCGGCCGGGGGCGTCGACCCGTCAGCGCCGCAGAGCGCGGCCGCCTTTCCCCTCGATGGCCTTCGCGACGGTCCCGCGACGGGCCTGAACGCTTCGCGCCAGCGGTTTTCAGGGGCGGACCGACCGCCCGACGATCAGGTCCGTTCCAGGGCTCGCCGGGCAGGGGGAGGCGTTCTGCCGGGCCGATGCCCCGGGCCTCAACGCCGGCTCGTCCCGATCCGAAGCCCCGTTTCGCGCCGCCCCGGTTGTCCACAAGATATTGCGGTGCGTCGTTCAATCTTAACAAAAATTCGCTTTACAGCCTCCGGCTTTCCCCTCACCATATTTTGTGAGGAGACGGGGATATCACCCCGGACCTAGAGCAGGAACCAAAGCCTAGTGGGCCTCGGGTCGGCTTGGGCTAGAAAACAAAGAGGCCGGGCATGCGAACTTCCGAAGACTTCCTGCTGAGCGACGAGATCCACCCCATCGACCTCGTCGAGACCCTCGCATCGCATCACGACTGGGAATTCGACCGGGTCGCCGACGACCAGATCGCGATGGCGGTGGTGGGCCAGTGGCGGACCTATTCGATCACGCTCGCCTGGTCGGGCTTCGACGAGACCCTGCGACTGATCTGCACCTTCGAGATGGAGCCGCCGCCCGAACGGCTGCCCGCGCTTTACGAGGCGCTCAACGCCACCAACGACATGTGCTGGGCCGGGGCCTTCACCTTCTGGCGCGACCAGCGGCTGATGGTCTGGCGCCACGGGCTGATGCTGTCGGGCGGGCAGACCGCCAGCCCCGAACAGGTCGATCAGCTGATCCAGGCGGCGGTCTCGTCCTGCGAACGGTTCTACCCGGCCTTCCAGCTGGTGGTCTGGGCCGACCGCACGCCCGCCAATGCCTTGCAGGTGGCCATTGCGGATGCCTTCGGGCGCGCCTAACCTCGCGCCCCGACAGGCGTAAAGGGGGCGACCATGCAATTCGACGACCTTTCCGCCCGGGGGCTGGTGCTTCTGGGCTGCGGCAAGATGGGCTCTGCGCTGCTCGAGGGCTGGCTGAAACGCGGCCTGCCCGCGGGCGCGGTCTGGGCCATCGACCCGCACCCGTCCGACTGGCTGCGCGCCCGCGCGGCCGAGGGGCTTCACCTCAACGAGGACCTGCCCGAGGCGCCCGCGCTGGTGCTGATCGCGGTCAAGCCGCAGCTGATGGACGAGGCGCTGCCGCAGGTTGCGGGTTTTGCCGATGGGCAGACGCTTTTCGTCTCGATCGCGGCGGGCAAGACGCTGGGCTATTTCGCGGACCGGCTGGGGGCCGGGGCGCCGGTGGTGCGGACCATCCCGAACACCCCCGCCGCCGTCGGGCGCGGCATCACCGCGCTGATCGGCAACGCCAAGGTCGACGAGGCCGGGCTGGCGCTGGCCGAGACGCTTCTGTCGGCCGTGGGACAAACGGTGCGGCTGGACGACGAAAGCCAGATGGATGCGGTGACGGCCGTTTCCGGCTCGGGGCCCGCCTATGTGTTCCACCTGATAGAGACGCTCGCCAAAGCGGGCGAAGCCGCTGGCCTGCCGCCGGAAATGGCGATGAAACTGGCCAGGGTCACGGTCGCGGGGGCGGGGCAGCTGGCCGAGGAGGCTGCCGAGGATCCCGCCCAGCTGCGCATCAACGTGACCTCGCCGGGCGGCACGACGGCGGCGGCGCTGGCGGTGCTGATGGACCCCGAGACCGGCTTTCCGCCGCTTCTGGAAAAGGCGGTCGCGGCCGCGACCCGGCGCGGCAAGGAACTGGGCGCATGAGCGAGATTTCCTTCGACGATTTCCTCAAGGTCGATATCCGCGTGGGCCAGATCACCCGGGCCGAGCCCTATCCCGAGGCGCGCAAGCCCGCGATCAAGCTCTGGGTCGATTTCGGCCCCGAGATCGGCGAGAAGAAAAGCTCGGCCCAGATCACGGCCCATTACACGCCCGAGGATCTGCCGGGCCGCCGCGTGCTGGGGGTGGTCAACTTCCCGCCGCGGCAGATCGGCAAGGTCCGGTCCGAGGTCTTGGTGTTGGGCCTGCCCGACGAAAACGGCGAGGTCGTGCTGATCGTGCCCGACAAGGACGTGCCGATTGGCGGGCGGATGTTCTGATGGTGAAGATCCTTGTCACCCGCCCGATGCCCGGGACGGTCGCCGAGGCGGTCCGGGCCTTGGGCGAACCCGAGTTCCGCACGTCGACGCTGCCGCTGTCACCCGACGAGCTGCGCGCGGCATTGACGGATTACGACATCGTGCTGCCGACGCTGGGCGACGCGTTCTCGGCCGGGGTCTTTGCCGATGTGCCTGCGCCCCGCGCGCGCCTGCTGGCCAATTTCGGCGTCGGCTTCAACCATATCGACGTGGCGGCGGCAAAGGCGGCCGGGGTGGCCGTCACCAACACGCCCGGCGCCGTGACCGATGCGACCGCCGATATCGGCATGATGCTGATCCTGATGACCTGCCGCCGCGCGGGCGAAGGCGAACGGCTGGTGCGCGCGGGCGACTGGCAGGGCTGGCATCCGACCCAGATGCTGGGCCTGCATGTCACCGGCCGGACTGTCGGCATTCTCGGCATGGGCAATATCGGGCAGGCCATCGCCCGGCGCTGTCATTTCGGCTTCGGCATGGAGGTTCTCTACCATACCCGCAGCCCGAAGGATCTGGATTTCCCGGCCCGGGCACTGGGCAGTCCCGAGGCGCTGGCGGCCGAGGCCGATATCCTCGTCTCGGCGGTGCCGGGCGGGGCGGCGACCCGGCATCTGATCGGGGCCGGCGTGCTGGCGGCGATGAAGCCCACCGCGCATCTCGTGAACATCTCACGCGGCGAGGTGGTCGACGAGGCGGCGCTGATCGCGGCGCTCGAGGCGGGCAAGATCGCGGGGGCGGGGCTCGATGTCTACGAATTCGAACCCGAGGTGCCCGAGGCGCTAAGGCGCCGCGAGAACGTGACGCTGCTGCCGCATCTGGGCACGGCGACGCTGGAGGTCAGGACCGCGATGGGGATGATGGCGGTCGAGAATATCCGCGCCCATCTGGACGGCCGGCCGCTGCCCAATCCGGTCGGCTGAGCGGTCGGGGCTCAGCCCGCCAGATGGCGGATGAGCCCGCGCGAGGCATCCTCGACCAGATCCAGCACCAGATCGAAGCTGCCGTCGTAATAGGGGTCGGGCACCTCGTCGCGGGCAGCGTCGGCAAAGTCGAGAAACAGCCTGACGGGGGTTTCGCTGTCGATGGGGCGCATCCGTTCCAGGGCCGTGAGGTTCGAGCGGTCCATGGCGAGGATCAGATCGTAGGCCGCGAAATCGGCCGCCTTGACCTGCCGGGCGCGCAAGGCGGTAAGGTCATAGCCGCGCCCGGCCGCGGCACGGATCGCGCGCGGATCGGGCGGATCGCCCACATGCCAGCCGCCGGTGCCCGCGCTTTCGACCTCGACCGCCAGCCCTTCGGCCTCGGCCAGGGTTTGAAAGACCCCGTGCGCGGTCGGCGAGCGGCAGATATTGCCCAGACAGACGAACAGGATTCGGGTGGTCATGGCGGCCTCCTTTTGCTCTGAGGGATAGCGGAGGTACGCCCGATGACCAAGATCGTGATTCTCACCGGGGCCGGGATTTCGGCCGAAAGCGGGCTTGGCACGTTTCGCGACGTGGACGGGCTCTGGACCCGCTACGACCTGAACGACGTGGCGACGCCCGAGGGCTTTGCCCGCAACCCCGCGCTGGTGATGGAGTTCTACAATGCGCGCCGCCGGAATGCGGCCGAGGCGGCGCCGAACCCGGTGCATCTGGCGCTGGCCCGGCTCGAGGCCGCGCTGCCGCCGGGGGCGGTCCGGATCGTGACCCAGAATGTCGACGATCTGCACGAGCGCGCCGGAAGCCGCGCGGTCTGGCACATGCACGGGCAACTGGCGCGGGCGCGCTGTGCGGCCTGCGGCGCGGATTGGGCGGCCCCGCCGGTGATGCGGGCCGAGGATCCGTGCCCCGCCTGCGGCGCGCCCGCGACCCGGCCCGACATCGTCTGGTTCGGCGAGATGCCCTATTACATGGACGAGATCTGGGAGGCGCTGCGGTCGGCCGATCTGTTCGTGGCGATCGGCACCTCGGGCAATGTCTATCCGGCGGCGGCCTTCGTGCAGGATGCATCGCGCGCCGGGGCCGAGACGCTGGAGCTGAACCTGGAGCCCTCCGAGACGGTCAGCGATTTCGACCGGGTGCGGCACGGTCCGGCCTCGGGGATCGTGCCGGTCTGGGTCGAGGAGTGTCTGAACGAGCTGACAAGGGGATGACATGCCGGGGGCCGTTCGGCCCCCAGCGCCGGGTTCTGTCCCGGCCTGTCAGTTCCCCATGGCCGGCCGCGAGCCCATCTGGCCGCCCATCGGCTGGCGGACGACCTCGACCGGGGCGTCGACCTCGACCGTGCCGGCCTGTTCGAAGGTCAGCGTCAGGTGGACGCTGTCGCCTTCGGTCAGCGAGCGGGTCAGTCCCAGCAGCATCACGTGATCGCCGCCCCGGCGCAGTTCGTGGCTTCCATGGGCGGGCACCGGGAAGCCCTCCTTGACCTCGATCATCTGCATCACGCCATTGGCGTCCGAGACATGGGTGTGCAACTCGACCCGGTCGGCGGCGTCCGAGGCGGCCGCGATCAGCCGGTCGTCGGTGGCGCCGCTATTGACGAGGGTCATGAAGGCGGCGCCGGATTGCGCCATCATCGACGAGGCGCGGGCATAGGCGCCTTCGACGGCGATATCGCCCGCGGCGGCGGGCAGGGCGGGAGCGAGCGCGATCAGGCTCGCGGCAAGGGTGGTTTTCAGGGACATCGCTGGCCTCCTGGTCCTTCAAGGTCTGAAACAAGGGTCGTCGGGGTCAGGCGATGAAAGCGGGAGGCGCGCGCGACCGGGGTTTTGGCGGGCGGCGTCCGCAGGGCGCGGGCGCGTGGCTGCGGCGGCCAAGCGGCCGGGCGCGGAGCGTCCGCAGCGGCAGCACGGGAGGCGAGAGGGCAAGAGCCGCCAGCGCCGCCAGACCGTCGGGGCAGATATGGGGCGCGCCGACCGGGTGGCCGGTTGCGTCGATCTCGACGGTCTGCAGGCCGAAACCGGTGCAGAGCACGATCCGGTCCACCGGGCGCGGCGTGGCGCGCGCCGCCGCGAGGCTCAGCGAGGTGAGCGCCAGCAGGAGGGCAAGGCCAAGGCCGAAGGCGGGGCGGAGCCGGGTCATGGCGCGATCCTAGAACGACTCGAGGCCCGGCGCGATCCGGATTCGCCAAAGGGAGCCGGGGCGGGGGGCTCCCGCCTCCGGCCCGCACGGGGCTTCGCCCCGCTTGCCCGGCCTTGGGCCCGGCCGCGCGCAAGCGCGCGGCGCCTCCGGCGGGGGTATTTGCGCCAAGAAGAAAGGGGAAACGCGAAAGGCCCCGCGGGTGCGGGGCCGTCAAGCAATGTCGCAAGGCAGGCCGGTCGCGCCGGATCAGGCGGTGGCCTGGGCCTTTTCGATCTCTTTCTTGACCTTCAGGGCCTTGTCCGACAGCTCGGCGTCGCGGGCTTTGGCCAGGAAGTTGTCCAGACCGCCACGGTGATCGACGGTGCGCAGGCCGGCGGCCGACACGCGGAACTTGAACGCCCGGCCCAGAACGTCGGAGATCAGCGTGACCTCGTTGAGGTTCGGCAGGAACCGGCGCCTGGTCTTGTTATGGGCGTGGCTGACATTGTTGCCGGTCATCGGCCCTTTGCCGGTCAGTTCGCAGACGCGCGACATGGTTCATATCCTCGTTTCGATAAAGCGACCGACGCCGCAAAGGCAGCGCCGAGAAATCCGTCCGGGCCTAATAGGGGGAAGAGGGGGCGAGGTCAAGCGATTCATCCCCGGCCTTGGCTCCGCCGGATCACGGGTGGGCAAAGCGCGCGACGAACCGGGCGAGGATGGTTTCCGGCCAGTCGACCGCCTGGGCCCGGCAAAGCGCGATCAGGTCGTCGGCCGCCTCGGGCGGGAAATAGCCCCGGTCGCGATAGATCCGGATCCGCAGCTCGAAGCCTGCGCTGTCGGCCTCGGGGTGGAACTGGGTGGCGTAGACATTGGCGCCGTGGCGGATCATCTGGAACGGGCAGGGGTCCGAGGCCAGCAGATGGGCACAGCCGGCAGGCAGCGCCTCGACCGCCTCCTTGTGGCCGACGAAGGCCGCGAAGGTGTCGGGCAGGTTGCGGGTCAGCGGGTCGGCGCGCCCGGCCTCGGTCAGGCGGCAGGTGGTGGCGCCGACCGGTTCGCCAAAGCGGCCCTTGGCCACCGGCGCGCCAAGATGATGGGCCAGAAGGCCGATGCCGTAGCAGCAGCCGAGGAACGGCAGGTCGCGGGCGGTGATCTCGGGCAGAAGGCCGAGGATCGCGGCCTCGATCCGGCGGTCGGTTTCGGATTTCGCGGCCTCGCCGTCCGAGATGCAGCCCGGGCCGCCGCCCACGATCACGCCCGAAAAGGCATCGAGCGTGAGACCCGGGGGCAGCGGCTCGCAATCGAGCCGCAGGCGGCAGGCGTTTTCGGGGGCGAGCCTGCCTTTCTGCAGGAAGGCCGCGTATTCGTCGTCGGCGGCTTCGGTTTCGGGGCGCAGCTGAAGGATCAGGAAGGGCTTCATGGGGCGCCCTCCGCAGGCTCAGGCGGTGACGCCGAGGGCTGCCAGCATCTCGGCCGAGGCATGGGCGACGGTCAGCTCGCCGGCCGCGACCTTCTCGCCCAGATCCGTCATGCGCGCCCGCATCGCCGGGTCGCGGTCAAGCCGGGCCAGCAGGCCGCGGCGGACCTCTTCGGTGAACCAGTAGCGCGCCTGGGCGGCACGGCGGGCGTCGAAATGGCCATGGGCGCGGCGCCACTCGGCAAGCGTCTGCATGTCGTCCCAGGCCTCGCGCAGGCCGCGGTCCTCGACCGCCGAGACCGCGACCGCCTTGGGGAAGCCCTCGGGGTCCTGGGGGCGGCGGCGCAAGAGGTGCAGCGCGCCCGCGTAATCGGCCCGGGTGCGTTCGGCGGCGGGTTTCAGATCGCCATCGGCCTTGTTCACAAGGATCAGGTCGGCCATTTCCATGATGCCGCGCTTGACCCCCTGCAGTTCGTCGCCGCCCGCGGGCGCCATCAGCAGCACGAAAAGATCGGTCATCTCGGCCACCATGGTTTCGGACTGGCCGACCCCCACCGTCTCGATCAGCACGATGCCGAAACCCGCCGCCTCGCACAGCGCCACCGCCTCGCGGGTGCGGCGCGCGACGCCGCCCAGCGCCGACTGGCTGGGCGAGGGGCGGATGAAGGCATTGGGCTCGCGGCTCAGCCGTTCCATCCGGGTCTTGTCGCCGAGGATGGACCCGCCCGAGCGCGCCGAGGAAGGATCGACCGCCAGCACCGCGACCTTGTGGCCCTCGGCCGTCAGCATCATCCCGAAGCTTTCGATGAAGGTCGACTTGCCGACGCCCGGCGTGCCCGACAGCCCGATCCGCAGCGCCTGGCCGGGCGCGTCGGCCAGAAGGTTCAGAAGCTCCTGCGCCTGGGCGCGGTGATCCTCGCGGCCGCTTTCGATCAGGGTGATCGCCCGGGCCAGCGCCCGGCGTTCGCCGGACTTGATGCGGGGGGCAAGCTCGTCTGGGGTCATCGGCGGCTCCGGGTCGTCAGGGGCGGCCCCTGTCTTGCCCTGCCGGGGCCCGGCTGTCCAGCCCCCCGGTCGGGCTGCCGCGCCCTCTGGCCCGGCGCGGCGGTTTGGCCCATAAGGCGGGCATGACGCCCTTGCCCATCGACGCCGTCCTGCCCGAGCTGACCGCGGCCCTCGCCCGTGCGGGCCGCGCCGTATTGCAGGCGCCGCCCGGGGCGGGCAAGACCACGCGGGTGCCGCTGGCGATCCTGCAGGCCGGGCTGACGGCGGGACGGATCGTGATGCTCGAGCCGCGGCGCCTGGCCGCGCGCGCCGCCGCCGAACGGATGGCCGAGACCCTGGGCGAGCCGGTCGGCCAGACCGTGGGCTACCGTATCCGGGGCGAGGCGAAGACCGGCCGCGCCACCCGGATCGAGGTCGTGACCGAAGGCATCCTGACCCGGATGATCCAGTCCGATCCGGGGCTCGAGGGCATCGGTGCGGTGATCTTCGACGAGTTTCACGAACGCTCGCTGAGTGCCGATCTGGGACTGGCGCTGGCCTGGGAGGCACGCCAGGCGCTGCGCGACGATCTGGTCCTGCTGGTGATGTCGGCGACGCTCGATGCGGCCCCGGTCGCCGCGCTGATGGAGGACGCACCGGTCGTGACCTCCGGGGGCCGGGCCTTCCCGGTCGAGACCCGCTGGCTGCCGGCGCCCCTGCCGAAGGGCGCGCGGCTGGCCGAGGCGGCGGCGGATCTTGTGGCCCAGGCCGCGGCCGAGACTAAAGGCGGCGTTCTGGTCTTTCTGCCCGGCGAGGCCGAGATCCGGCGCTGTGCCGCAGCGTTGCAGGGGCGGTTGCCCGCCGACTGCGCGATCCGCCCGCTTTATGGCGCGCTGCCCTTCGCCGAACAGCAGGCCGCGATCCGGCCCGCGCGTGAGGGCCGCAAGCTGGTGTTGGCGACGGCCATTGCCGAAACCTCGCTGACCATCGAGGATGTCCGTGTGGTGGTCGATGCGGGCCGCGCCCGGCGTGCCCGGTTCGATCCGAACTCGGGCATGTCGCGGCTGGTGACAGAACGGGTCACCCGGGCCGAGGCCGACCAGCGCCGCGGCCGGGCCGGGCGGGTGGCCGAAGGCGTCTGTTACCGGCTCTGGACGAAGGGCGAAGAAGGGGCGCTGGCCGCCTATCCTCCGGCCGAGATCGAGGCGGGAGACCTGACCGGGTTGGCACTGGAACTGGCGGCCTGGGGGGCGTCCGGCCCCGAGGATCTGGCCTTCCTGACGCCGCCCAATCCGGGTGCCTTCGCCGAGGCGCGGGCGCTGCTTGCCGGGCTCGGCGCGCTCGACGCCGCCGGGCGGATCACCGGGCATGGCAAGGCGCTGGCGGCGCTGCCGCTGCATCCCCGGCTCGGACACATGCTGCTTGCGGCCGGCCGTCAGGCGGCGCCTCTGGCCGCGCTCCTGTCCGACCGCGATCCGCTGCGCGGGGCGGGCAGCGATCTGGCGCTGCGCCTGCGCTGCATCGCCGACCCGACGGCGCCGACCCCGGTGCCGCCCGACCGGGGCGCGCTGGCCCGGATCCGGACCGAGGCCAAACGTCTCGCCGCACAGGCGCCCGACGCCCCCCGCGCGATGGGCCCGGGCGAGATGGCGGCGCTGGCCTATCCCGACCGGATCGGGCTGCGGCGGAAGGGCGATGACCCGCGCTATGTGCTGTCCGGCGGCAAGGGGGCGGTGATCGATCCGGCCGATCCGCTGGCGGGCCAGCGGCTGATCGTGGCGCTCGATCTCGACGGCGACACCCGCGAGGCACGCGTGCGCCTGGCCGCCCCGCTGTCCGAGGCGGATTTGCGCGCCGTGCATGGCCCGGCCATCGCCTGGCAGGACGTCTGCGCCTGGTCCCGGCGCGAGGCCCGGGTAACCGCGCGGCGGCAGGAACGCTTCGGCGCGCTGGTGCTTGACAACCGCAATTGGCCCGACGCTCCGTCCGAGGCCGTGGCCCGCGCGATGCTGGAGGGCGTCCGCAGCCTCGGCCTGCCCTGGACCGATGCGACGCGCCGTTTCCGCGCACGGGTCGAGCTTTTGCGCGCCGAGGGCGCGGATCTGCCCGATTTCTCCGATGCGGGTCTGATGGCGGACCTCGAGGACTGGCTGCTGCCCCATCTGGGCGGGCTCAGGACGGCGGAGGACCTCAAACGCTTCGACCCGCTGCCCGCACTGACCGGCCGCCTTGACTGGGAGGCGCGGCAGATGGTCGATCGCCTCGCGCCTGCCAGTTTCGAAACGCCGCTGGGGCGGAAGATCCCCATCGACTACGACGCCGAGGCCCCGGGGATCGAGTTGCGCCTGCAGGAGCTTTTCGGCGTGACCCGGCACCCGACGGTCGGCCCCAGGCGCCTGCCGCTCCGGATCACGCTGTTGTCGCCGGGCAGTCGCCCGGTCCAGGTCACCATGGACCTGCCGGGCTTCTGGGCGACCAGCTATGCCGATGTGCGCAAGGAGATGCGCGGCCGTTATCCCCGCCATCCCTGGCCCGAGGACCCGACCGCCGCCGACCCGACGCTCCGCACCAAACGCCGGAACTGACGAAACAGCGCTTGCAAGACGGAGCGCCGTGCGGCGCAAGGCTCTTGTCTCGGCTCCGGCCGGTCGGCCGTCGCCTCGGAATGCGCCCCGTCCCGTCTTCTTGGGCCAAATACCCCCGCCGGAGGCGCCGCGCGCGGAACGCGCGCGGCCCGGCCCAACGCCGGACAAGCGGGGCGCAGCCCCGTGCGGATCCGGGGGCGGGAGCGCCCCGCTTGCCGGGTCCTAAACGCCGAGACAGTAGCGCATCACCGCCTTCTGGGCATGCAGCCGGTTTTCGGCCTCATCGAAGATCACCGAATGCGGCCCGTCCATCACCGCATTGGTGGCTTCCTCGTTGCGATGCGCGGGCAGGCAATGCATGAACAGGGCATCGGGCTTCGCCGCTTCCATCAGCCGCTCGTTCACCTGATAGGGGCGCAGCTGGTTATGCCGCCGCTCGCGCGCCGATTGCGGATCGTGCATCGACACCCAGGTGTCGGTCACCACCAGATCGGCGCCTTCGACAGCCTTCAGCGGATCGCGCTCGATGGTGACGGTCGCCCCCTTCGCCCGCGCCGCTTCGACGAAGACGGCCTCGGGGTCGAGCGTCGCGGGGCCAGTGAAGGTCAGATCGAAGCCAAGCTGCCCGGCGGCCTGGATGAACGAGGCGCAGACATTGTTGCCGTCGCCCGACCAGACCACCTTGCGCCCGGCAATCGGCCCGCGATGTTCCTCGAAGGTCAGCAGGTCCGCCATGATCTGGCAGGGATGGGTGCGGTTCGTGAGCCCGTTGATCACCGGCACGCTGGCATAATCCGCCATCTCCTGCAGCGTCGCCTCCTCGAAGGTCCGGATCATGATCAGGTCGACATAGCGCGACAGCACCCGCGCGGTGTCGGCGATGGTCTCGCCATGACCCAGCTGCATGTCCTTGCCGGACAGCACCATGGTCTCTCCGCCCATCTGCCGCACGCCAACATCAAAGCTGATCCGGGTCCGGGTCGAGGGCTTTTCGAAGATCAGCGCCACCATCCGCCCGTCAAGCGGCCGGTCGTCATCGGGCGCGCCCTTGCTGCGCCCGGCGCGGGCCCGCTTCATCGCCAGGGCCTTGTCGAGGATCCCCCTCAGATCGGCGGGCTCGGTCGTGGCAATATCGAGAAAATGGGTCATGCCCGGGCCTCCTTGGCTGCGACGGCCGTGGCGGCCGCATCGAGCCGGGTCACCGCCTCGGCGATTTCGTCATCGGTGATGGTCAGCGCCGGCAGCAGCCGCACCACATTGTCAGCCGCGGGCACCGTCAGCAGGTGCTGGGCATAGCCCGCCTGCACCAGATCGGTATTCGCGGCCCGGCATTTCAGCCCCAGCATCAGCCCCGCGCCGCGCACCTCCTCGAAGATGTCGGGATGGCTCGCGACCAGCCCCTCGAGCCGCTGCCGGAACAGCCCGGCCTTGCGGTTCACCTCGTCGAGGAAGGCGGGCTCGGCGACGATGTCGAGCACGGCCTTGCCGACAGCACAGGCCAGCGGGTTGCCGCCATAGGTCGAGCCATGGGTGCCGACCGTCATGCCCGCCGCGGCGGCCTCGGTGGCCAGCACCGCCCCCAGAGGAAAGCCGCCGCCGATCCCCTTGGCGATCATCATGATATCGGGTGCCGCGCCCGACCATTCATGGGCGAACAGCTTGCCGGTCCGGCCCATCCCGCATTGCACCTCGTCATAGATCAGCAGCGCGCCGGTCTCGTCGCAGAGATCGCGCAGGCCCTTGAGGCAGGCATCGGGCAGGGGCCGGATGCCGCCCTCGCCCTGGACGGGCTCGACCAGAATGGCCGCGACGGTGTCGTCGATGGCGTTCTGCAGCACCGAGCCATGGGCGCCGAAGGGCAGGTGGATGAAGCCCGGCAGAAGCGGCCCGAACCCCTTGGTCATCTTCTCGGACCCCACCGCCGCGATGGCGGCCGAGGACCGGCCGTGGAAGGCGCCCGAGAAGGTGACGATGTTCACCCGGTCGGGCTGGCCTTTGTCGTACCAGTATTTCCGCGCCATCTTGACGGCGAGTTCACAGGCCTCGGTCCCCGAATTGGTGAAGAACACCGTGTCGGCGAAGGTCTTCTCGACCAGCGCGTCGGCCAGCGCCTCCTGCTCGGGGATGTGGTAGAGGTTCGACAGATGCCAGATCCGGTTCGCCTGGGCGGTCAGCGCCGCCACCAGCGCCGGGTTGGCATGGCCAAGCGCGTTGACCGCGATCCCGGCGCCGAGGTCGAGGTATCGGGTGCCGTCGGTCGCGACAAGCCAGGAGCCCTCGCCGCTCTCGAAGCTGAGCGGCGCGCGGTTATAGGTTGGCAGGACGGACGGGATCATCTGGGAAATCCTTCGGAAAAAGAGGCCCTATGGGTGCCTCGGGCGGGACGGGGTGTCAATGTCTTCGGAAATGCGCCGGGGCGCGGGGGGGGGGAGGTGGTGTCGCGTGGGCGCACGCGCAGGCGGCCGTCTCAGAAACGGCGGCGGCGTCGGCGCGCAGGGATATGAACGCAACAGGTCATGGGCTGCGCCTTTAGCGGGAAAACCGGTCTCTGTCCAGATGCGCCGTTGCGGCACAGAGGGCCTCGCGCGCCGGTCAGGCCCGGGCGTCCGCCTCAGGGCCAAGCGCCCAGGCGAAGGCCTGGCGCAGCCGCGCCGCGACATCGGTCTCGATCGGTGCGCCATGGGCCATGATCACCCGGTCCGGCTCCCAGCTCATGGCCTCGCGCAGGACGGCCGCGGCTGCGGCCCTGTCGGCCCAGGTCAGCCGGGCGTCGCGCGGGGTGCCGCCGGGGCTGCGGATGCCGCCGATCCAGGTGGCAATCTTCATCAACGGACCCAGCCGGGCGGGCTCGAACGCCTCGATCAGGTCGGTCAGGATCAGCGTGCGCGACGGACGGTGAAAGAAGATCGCCTCTTTCAGGAAGGGATGCCCCGGCACCAGACGCTGACGGATCATGCCTCGCCAGGCCTCGGGCGCGCGGGGGCCAAGCGGCGCGTGGTCCGGAAAGACAAGCCCATGCCGGGCGGCGCGTTCGGCCGCGCCGGGCGCGGCATGGACCGCGGCCTCGGGAAAGCGGGCGGCCCAGGCGGGCAGAAAGGCGTAGTGCAGCGCGTTCGGGGCCACCAGATGCGCGACCGGCCCCAGCGCTTCGACCTGGGCGATCAGGTCCTCGTCGGGCCTGATCGGCGAATGCAGCCAGAGCCCGCCCGAGGGCAGACGCACCACGCACATCCGGGTGGGAAAGGGCATGCCGTAGAAGCTGATCGCCGGGCCGTCGACGACCCACAGCTCGCGCCCCAGCGGCTTTGGCACCGACAGCGGAGGATAAAGCCCGTCGCCGCGTCCTGCCATCGGCCTAGCTGCAATAGGCGGCTGCGGTGTCGCCGAAGAGCTGGTAACGGCGCCAGAATTCTTCGTCGCTCCGGCGGTCGGACTGGCGGACCACCTGGGCCCGATGCGGATCGCGGAAGAACCCGGCGGCGCGGCTCTGGTCGCCACGGGTCAGGGTGATGTCGGCGGCATGCTGGATGCAGCCGCAGAGGCCTCGGGTGACGCCCGGGCGCCCCGAGGAAAGGCAGGCGCGCTCGATCTGTCCGGCTTCGGCGGCAAAGGCGGAAATGCTGGCCAGAACGGCCGCAATCGCAAGGGGCTTCACTGTCATCATCGCTCTCCTGGTCCGGTGGCGGTCTGCTCTTACGACTCCGGACGCGTTTCTTTGCGCGACAATAGCGCAGACGGAGAGGCCGCCGCAACCGGGCAGGGCGGCGCAGGATCAGGCGGTCTGGACCACGTGTGTCGTGATGGCGGCGAAGAACAGCATGCTCGCGACCAGGACGAAGACATGCCAGATGGTGTTGTGATAGGGCAGCCGTTCCCACAGGTAGAAGACCATGCCGACCGTATAAAGCACGCCTCCCGCGATCACGAGGCCCAGCACCGGGGGCGACAGGGTAGCGAACATGCTCCAGCCCGCGACCGCCCCGGCCCAGCCCATGGCCGGGTAAAGCGCGAGGTTCACCGCGCGGAACCGGTAGGGCGCGAAGACGCGCAGCCCGGTGCCCGCCACGGCCGCCGCCCAGAGCCCGGCCAGCAAAGTCACCCCATGGCCCGACAACAGCGTGAAGGGCGTGTAGGTGCCCGCGATCTTCCAGTAGATGGCGGAATGGTCCAACCGGCGAAAGACCGGCGTCCAGTCCGGATGGCGCACCATGTGGTACAGCGCCGAAAACCCGATCATGGCGAAAAGCGCCGCCCCATAGACGGCAATGCCCAGCACCGCGGGCGTGTCGCCGCGGATCAGGATGGCCAGGATCACGAGAATGGGCACCCCGATGGCCACAGCGGCCAGTCCGGTCACATGCACCACGGCGTCGGACAGACGCTCGGCGCGGGTATAGGCGCGAAAATCGTCCAGCATGACGGTCTCCCGGTCGTCGATGGCCCCCGTTTGGGAAAGGTTAAGCTAGCATGGGTTAATGCTGCGTCAAAATGGCACGTGGAGTCATGTGAGGCCGAAGGCCATCGACTGTGCTCCTGTCGATCAGCGCCTTGGTCATGCCGAGGACGAATGGACCTCTGGATGCCCCCGTATTGAGGTCCGGCCAAGATCCCGCCTCCGGCGACCGCGGCCACCGCCTCGCAGGTTCCGGGCGGCGCTTGAGGCGCTCGCAAAGCCAGCTCGTCACGAGGATCTCGCTCGGGGGGGGGCGAACGCTTGGGGCCGAGGGCCGCGGCGAGCTGCACCTGGGTCTGCGCGCAAGGCGCGGCGTCGCCGGAGTGCGCGTCCCGCATCCAGGGGATATCGAGCAGCCCGGGGCAGCGGCCTTGCATGGGTTGAGCCGCGCGACCTTCCATCGCTGGCCCGAGGC
Source organism: Rhodovulum viride (assembly GCF_003265965.1). NCBI lineage: Bacteria > Pseudomonadati > Pseudomonadota > Alphaproteobacteria > Rhodobacterales > Paracoccaceae > Rhodovulum > Rhodovulum viride. Next base: position 80,890 of record NZ_MUAV01000006.1, read on the forward strand.
GCAGGTCAAATGAGGACCGGCTGGTATCCTGGGTGGTATGCTGGCGGGGCGTATCGCCAAATTTCTCAATGTAATCAATTATGTTTGGTGCCCCCGCACGGATTCGAACCGCGGACCTTCGCTTTACAAGAGCGCTGCTCTGGCCAACTGAGCTACGAGGGCAATGCCCATGCAGGTTTAGACGATGGGTCCCGGGCTGGCAATCGGGGATGCGCGGGATCGTCGGTGCGCGGCCGGGACCGGCCGCAGCCGCTAGGACAGGCCGATCCGGGTCAGGCCCCAGACGAGCGCGATCAGCACCGGCTGATGGATCAGATAGATCGCAAGGCTGTGCCGCCCGGGCCAGGCCAGGCAGCGGGTCAGGCGGCCGGGCGACCCCGAGAGCCGGTCCCACAGCCCGTGGCGGTGGGCGAGCCCGCCCAGTGCCATCCCGGCGAGGAAGGCGGCCACCCAGGGAAAGACCGGCTCAAAATCGACGCTCGGGCGCGGGGTCGCGGTCAGCCCGGTCCAGTCGAGCCATGCGAGATCCGGGATCGGGGCCGGGCGGGGGGGCAGCAGGACCGCCAGCGCCAGCAGCGCCGGGACGAGGGGCGGCAGGCGCAGCAGCAAAAGCCCCAGAAGGCTCGCGGCGGCGATCGCATGCAGGATGCCGAAATAGACGAAGGCGTCGGGAAACACCGCCCAGGTGCCGAGGCTGACCGCCCCGGCCGCGGCCGCGATCCGCAGCAGGCGGTACAGGAAGGCGCGGGGGCGGACGCGCGCGCCATGGGCCAGCTGAAGGCTGACCCCGGCCAGCGCCAGAAAGGCCGCCGCGACCGTGACCGACAGCACCCGGAAGCCGCCCGAGACGACCGTGCCCGGCGGCAGGTGGCCGAACATCTCGAGATCGTAGCTGAAATGAAAGACCGCCATGCCCAGAAGCGCCGCGCTGCGGGCGAGGTCGATGGCGGCAATGCGGGGCAGGGGGCGGGCCGGTCCGGTCAATCGGGCTGGAACCCCGCGATCAGCCGGCGCAGCCCGAAAACCGCGCCCGCCGAAATCGCCGCCAGCGTGACCGGCGCCGACCAGGCCAGCGTCGCGAAGGCGGTGATCCCCTGGCCGACCGAACAGCCCAGTGCGACCACGCCGCCGACCCCCATCAGCGCCGCGCCGCCGACCTGACGGCCCAGCTCGCGCGGGTCCTCGCAGGCCTCCCAGCGGAACGAGCGTTTGCGGCGCGACCCGAGCCAGGCGCCCGCCAGAACCCCCAGAACCGAGCCGACGGAAAACGACAGCCCGCCCGCCGAGGAGGTCATCATCCACAAAAGCGTGCGGCCCAGCGGGGCGGTGAAGGTATGGCCCTCGACCGCGACCGCGCCGAGCGTCGCGTGGCTGATCGCCGAGGTCCCCCACAGCGCCGCCGTCACCGCCAGCCCGACCGCGACCGCCCAGCCGATCCGATGCGGCTCGGACCGCATCGGCCTGTGCAGGATGCCCCAGCCGAAGGCTGCGGCGGCAATTGCCAGAGCTACGGCCAGCGCGGGCAGACCGGTCACCTGCGCGGCCGAGACCGTCAGGCTTTGCAGCCCGTCCGAGGGCTCTTGCGGGAAGGCCAGATCGCGCAGGGGCGCCAGCGGGCCCGACAGGGTGACGAAGCCGAAGATCGAGATCACCACCACGATCACCAGCGACCTGAGATCGCCGCCGCCGAACCGCGCCAGCGCGCCAAATCCGCAATTGCCTGCCAGTGCCATGCCATAGCCGAAGGTCACCCCGCCCAGCACGCTGGCCGTGGGGTTCCAGCGGATCGCGTGATAGATGGTGGCGCCGGTGTCGATCTGGCCCGCGGCGGCCAGCAGCGAGGTCGCGGCGATGGCGGTGCCGAGGATCACGCCCCACATCCGCAGCCGCCGCTGGTCGCCGCCCCAGACCGCGGTCTCGAGCGCGCCGAGCGTGCAGAAATCGCCCAGCCGGGCGGCAAGCCCCAGCACCGAGCCGGTGACAAGGCCGATCAGCGCGGCCAGGGCGCCCGGCGGTATCGTCTCCATCGCGTCTTCCCCCCTCGGCCGGGCCGCCTCTGCGGGCGCCCGCCTCCTTCGTCAGTCGCGCCCCGTCGCCGCCCGGGGCGGCGCCTTGGCAGTGCAGAACATGTCATGCATCAGCTCAAGCAGCCGACGCGCCCGTTCGTCGGCCAGCGAATAGTAGATCGCCTTGCCCTCGCGCCGGTAGGACACCAGCCCCTCAAGCCGCAGCCGCGCCAGTTGCTGGCTGACCGCCGCCTGGCGCGAGGACAGAAGCGTTTCCAGCTCGGTCACCGATTTCTCGCCGGTCGACAGATGGCACAGGATCATCAGCCGACCCTCATGCGACAGCGCTTTCAGAAAGCTCGACGCGGTTTCGGCATGCTGGACCATATCCTCGGCCTGCACCTCATCCATCGACGGCAAGGTGTCGTCGCGACCATCGTCCTCGGGCGGGGCAGCCTCTGTCGCCATCGCATCGCGGGGCATCAGCAAAGCCCCGTCTTCTCCCCGGTTGCGGCCGCGCCCGCCGCGCCTCGGGGTCCGGCCTGCCGCTTGCTCATCCTCACTCACCCTCGTCCGTCTGCGCCCATTCGGGCTGTCCCTGCACCATGGCTCCGATCAGGCCCCAGAAGAAATCCTCGCCCGGATAGCCTTCGAGACGACCGATCTCGACCCCGTCGCGCAACAGCACGAAGGTCGGCGTGTATTGGGGTCTGGAGACAAGTCGCACGTCCTCTGGCAGCTTGGCGTCCAGATCGATCCGGCGCAAGGGGGCGGTGCGGCCTTCGCGGGTCTTCGGCCAGATCGGCGCGATTTCCCGGTTCCACAGCACGCAATAGGCACAGCCCGTGCGTTCGACCATCCCCAGCGCCAGATCGGCGCGCACGGCCGACCCGGCGATCAGCGCCAGCCCCGCCGCGCAGATCCATGCCGCAAGGTCAGGTTTCATTTTGGGCTATCCTATCACATAGACAAATCGTAATATGTTTTCGCGTCATCGGCAAGGGAGGGCTGTGATGCTGGAGATTTCCTACGGGGGTGCGGCGCTGGCGGGGCTTCTGTCCTTCCTGTCGCCCTGCATCCTGCCGATCGTTCCGTTCTATCTGTGTTACATGGCGGGCATCTCGATGACCGAGCTGCGCGGGTCCGACCGAATCCCGCCCGGCGCGGTGCGGCGCCTGGTGGTGTCGGCCATCGCCTTTGCGCTGGGCGTGACCTCGATCTTCGTGCTTCTGGGCATGGGGGCGACGGCGCTGGGGCAGGGCTTCCGCGAATGGAAGGACGAACTCAGCTATGTCGCGGCGGCGATGCTGTTCCTGTTCGGGCTGCATTTCCTCGGCATCCTGCGCATTCCGCTGCTGTATCGCGAGGCGCGGATCGAAAGCCGGGCCGAGCCGACGACGGTGCTGGGCGCCTATCTGATGGGGCTGGCCTTCGGCTTTGGCTGGACGCCCTGCGTGGGCCCGGCGCTGGCCGCGATCCTGATGGTGGCCAGCGGCATGGGCGACATTGCCCGGGGGGCGCTTCTCTTGCTGGTCTACGGGCTGGCGATGACGCTGCCTTTCGTGCTGGCCGCGGCCTTCGCCCGGCCGTTCCTGGCCTGGATGCAGCGCAACCGGCGGCATCTGGGCCATGTGGAAAAGGCGATGGGGGTGATGCTGGTCGTCTTCGCCGTGCTCATCGCCACCAATTCGGTCGGCTACCTCGCGCAGGTGCTGATCGACACCGTGCCGTGGTTCACCACGCTCGGCTGAGCATGCTTCAGGGAGGACAACCATGAAACTGACGACGCTTCTGGCCGCGGGCTTTGCGGCCCTTGCAGCCCCGGTGCTGGCCTCGCCGATGGGCGATGACGGGTTGCACAAGCCCGACTGGCTGCGCGACACTTTCCGCGACATGCGCGAGGACCTGGCCGAGGCCGCGGCCGAGAACCGGCGGATGCTGGTGATCTGGGAACAGCGCGGCTGCATCTACTGCACCAGGATGCACGAGGAGGTGTTCCCCGATCCCGAGATCGAGGCGCTGATCCGCCAGAATTATTTCGTCGTGCAGATGAACCTGTTCGGCGATGTCGAGGTGACCGATTTCGACGGCACCGTGCTGCCCGAGAAAGAGATGGCGACGCGCTGGGGGGTGATGTTCACGCCCACGCTGATGTTCATGCCCGAAACCGCCCCCGAAGGCGGCACCGCGGCCCAGGCGGCGGTTGCGACCATGCCCGGCGCCTTCGGCAAGGGCACGACCCGGGCGCTGCTGCAATGGGTGCTCGACCGCGGCTATGAGGGCGACGAGCATTTCCAGAAATACGTGGCCCGCACCATGGCCGACCCGTCCAACTGACCGGGGCAGGGGGTGCCGGAAAGTCGTATGCAAAAAACTATATTTGTTGTTGCGTCGCGCCGGACCGCTCCGCTACAGTTGGGTCAAGGGAGAGAAAAGGGAGGAGTCTCAGCGATGAGAAAGGTGGGTCTGACCGCCGTCTGCCTTGCCGTCTGGACGGGCGCGGGGCTGGCATCCGAGGTGGCGCCGCGCGACGTCGCGATCGACGGGCAGGGTCATGTGGCGGCGCCGCTGACCGATGCGCCGGGCGATCCGGCGGCCGGGCGCAGCCTGATGACCGACCGCACGGTGGCCAATTGCATCGCCTGCCATCAGGTCACCGAAATGTCCGACGCGCCGTTTCCCGGCACGGTCGGCCCGTCGCTCGACGGGGTCGCCACGCGCTATTCCGAGGCGATGATCCGGGGCATCCTGGTCAATTCCAAGAACGTGTTCCCCGAGACCGTGATGCCCGCCTATTACCGGGTCGAGGGCTTCAACCGCCCGGGCATCGAGTTCACCTCGAAACCCATCGAGGGCGAGATCCAGCCGCTGATGACGGCCGCGCAGATCGAGGATGTCGTCGCCTATCTGATGACGCTGACGCAATGACCGCCCCGGCCACCGGGCGCGCCTGAGCAAGGAGGAAGAGATGGAGTTCACCAGACGAGGCGCAATGGCGCTGGGCGCGGGGCTCGCCGCCGCGCTGATGCTTCCGGCACGCGCGCTGCGCGCGGCCGCCGATGACAAGATCGCCGAATTCACCGGCGGCGCCGCGATGGGCGAGGGGGGCATCACCCTGACCACGCCCGAGATCGCCGAAAACGGCAACACCGTCCCGATCGAGGTCAGCGCCCCCGGCGCGGTCGAGATCCTGGTTCTGGCCTCGGCCAACCCGACGCCCGACGTGGCGCGGGTCAGCTTCGGCCCGCTCGCGGGCGCGCAGCGCCTGTCGACCCGCATCCGGCTGGGCGGCACCCAGGACGTGATCGCCATCGCGAAGATGGGCGATGGCAGCTTCCAGCGCGCGGCGAACACCGTGAAGGTCACCATCGGCGGCTGCGGCGGCTGAGACGAGAGGAGGAAAGCACATGGCAGAAGGCGTCAAGCCCCGCGTCAAGGCCCCGAAGACGGCCGCGGCGGGCGAAACCGTGGTGATCAAGACCCTGATCAGCCACCAGATGGAATCCGGCCAGCGCAAGGACAGCGACGGCACCCCCATTCCGCGCTCGATCATCAACCGCTTCACCGTGGCCTTCAACGGCCAGAACGTGGTCGATGTGGCGCTGGCCCCGGCGATCTCGACCAATCCCTATTTCGAGTTCGACGCGGTGATCCCGGAGGCGGGCGACATGGTGTTCACCTGGTATGACGATGACGGGTCGGTCTACGAGGACGTGAAGTCGATCGCCATCGGCTGAGCCGCCCGCGCCTCAGGCGCGCTGTTTCGAGGGAGGGGAGCAGATGAAGACCAACAGACTGACGGGCATGGCCGCGGCGCTGGCCTGCGGCGCCCTGCTGGGCGGCGGGGCCGCCTGGGCCGGGCCGGACGATCCGCTGATCATCAACGGCGATCTCGAGATCGTCACCCGCACCGCCGCGCCGCCCCATCTCGAAGGCCATCTCGACGAGATCCGGTCCGGCTGGACCTTTCGCACCGACGATACCCAGGCGCTCGAGATGGACGATTTCGACAATCCGGGCATGATCTTCGTCGAGGCCGCGCGCGAGGTCTGGGACACGCCCGAGGGCACCGAGGGCAAGGCCTGCGCCGACTGCCACGGCGCGGTCGACGAGGGCATGCTGGGGGTCCGCGCGCATTACCCGAAATGGGTCGAAAGCGCGGGCGAGGTCCGCACGGTCGAGCAGATGATCAATGCCTGCCGCACCTCGCGCATGGGTGCCGACGAATGGAAATACATCGGCGACGACATGACCCAGATGGTCGCGCTGATCGCCTCGGTCTCGCGCGGGATGCCGGTTGATGTGGCCATCGACGGCCCGGCCCAGTCGACCTGGGAAAAGGGCAAGGACATCTACTACACCCGCTACGGCCAGCTCGACCTGTCCTGCGCGAATTGCCACGAGCAGTATTTCGACCATTACATCCGCGCCGACCATCTGAGTCAGGGCCAGATCAACGGCTTTCCCAGCTACCGGCTGAAGAACACCAAGCTCAATGCCGTGCAGGACCGGTTCAAGGGCTGCATCCGCGACACCCGCGGCGTGCCCTTCGCGGTCGGCTCGCCCGAATTCGTGGCGCTGGAGCTTTACGTCGCCTCGCGCGGCAACGGGCTGTCGGTCGAAGGACCGTCCGTCCGCAACTGATCCCGGGGCCCGCGCCGCTGATCCGGCGCGGGCCTTGTCCGATCTGAAACATTCGGTTTCGTGCATGTGATGCGCGGGCCGCGACCCGGAAAGGATGTCGAGACGATGATTTCGCGAAGGGATTTCCTGCAGGCCGCGCTGGCCGCCTCGGCGGTCTGGGGCGCGTCCGGCGCGGGAAACTGGGCGCGGCTTGCGGCTCAGCAGGCGCTGACTCAGGACCGGTTGCTGGAGTTCGACACCTTCGGCAACGTGACGCTCATCCATGTCACCGACATCCACGGCCAGCTGGTGCCCGTGTGGTTCCGCGAACCCGAGATCAATATCGGCGTCGGCGCCGCGGCCGGCAAGCCGCCCCATGTGACGGGCGCCGATTTCCTCAAGCTTTACGGCATCCCCGCCGGCACGCCCGAGGCCCATGCGCTGAGCTATGTCGATTTCGTCTCGCTGGCGAAGGGCTATGGCCGGATGGGCGGCCTCGACCGGGTGGCGACGGTGATCAACGCCATTCGCGCGGACCGGCCCGAGGCGCTGCTGCTCGATGGCGGCGACACCTGGCACGGGTCCTATACCTGCCTGCGCTCGGATGCGCAGGACATGGTCAACGCCATGAACCTGCTGAAACCCGACGCGATGACCAGCCACTGGGAATTCACCCTCGGCGTCGACCGGGTGACCGAGATCGTGGACGGGCTCGACTTCGCCTTCCTCGGTGCCAACATCTTCGATGCCGAATGGGACGAGCCCGCCTACGAGCCCTACAGGATGTTCGAACGGGGCGGCGCGCAGATCGCGGTGATCGGCCAGGCCTTCCCCTATCTGCCCATCGCCAACCCGAAATGGATGTTCCCCGGCCTCAGCTTCGGCGTCCGCGAAGAGCGCATGGCCGAGGTCGTGCAGGAAGTCCGCGGCAAGGGCGCCGATCTGGTGGTGGTGCTCAGCCATAACGGCTTCGATGTCGACCGCAAGATGGCCGGCAACGTGCCCGGCATCGACGTGATTCTGACCGGCCACACCCATGACGCGCTGCCCGAGCCGGTGATGGTGGGGCAAACCCTTCTGATCGCCTCGGGCTCGAACGGCAAGTTCGTCACCCGGCTCGATCTGGACGTGCGCGAGGGGCGGATGATGGGCTTTCGGCACAAGCTGATCCCGGTCTTCTCGGACGCGATCGCCCCCGATCCCGAGATGGCCGCGCTGATCGAACGCGAACGCGCGCCCTACCGCGACGAGATGGCCGAGGTGCTGGGCACGACCGACGGGCTTCTCTACCGGCGGGGCAATTTCAACGGCACCTGGGACGATCTGATCTGCAACGCACTGATCGACGAGCGCGAGGCCGATATCGCGCTCAGCCCCGGCTTCCGCTGGGGGCCGAGCCTGTTGCCGGGCGATCCGATCACCCGCGAGGATCTGTATAGCGCGACCGCCATGACCTATCCGAACGCCTACCGCTCCGAGATGACGGGCGAAATGCTGCACACGATCCTGGAGGACGTGGCCGACAACCTCTTCAACCCCGATCCCTATTACCAGCAGGGCGGCGACATGGTCCGGGTCGGCGGCATGGGCTACCGGATCGACGTCACCAAGCCCCAGGGCAGCCGCATCACCGACATGACGCTGCTGAAGACCGGCGAGCCGGTCGATCCGGCCCGGTCCTACGTGGTCTCGGGCTGGGCCAGCGTGGGCGAGGGCACCGAGGGACCGCCGATCTGGGAGGTGGTCGAAAGCTACGTCAAGCGTCAGGGCACGGTCCGGGTCGATCCGAACACGTCGGTCGTGGTCAGCGGCGCATGAGCGGGACGAAGGAGGAGACGACGATGACCGACCGGCCGGGCGCCCCCACGCGGCGCGGATTTCTGAAGGCGGGGCTTGCGGGCGGCGGCGCGCTGGTCGCGGGCGGCGCCGCGGCGCAAGAGCCCGATCCGCTGATCACCGAAAAACAGCCCTGGGCGCAGATGTGGGGCGACGGCGTCGATGCGACCCCCTACGGGATGCCCATCGAGTACGAATCCGACGTGATCCGCCGCAATGTGGGCTGGCTGACCGCCGACACGATCTCGTCGGTCAATTTCTCGCCGATCCATGCGCTCGACGGCACCATCACGCCCCAGGGCTGCGCCTTCGAACGCCACCATTCCGGCGCCATCGACCTGCCGAAGGAAGATTATCGGCTGATGATCAACGGGCTGGTCGAGACGCCGCTGGTGTTCACCTATGCCGATCTCGAACGCTTCCCGCGGGTGAACCACACCTATTTCCTCGAATGCGCGGCCAATTCGGGCATGGAATGGGCGGGGGCGCAGCTCAACGGCGCGCAATTCACCCATGGCATGATCCACAACATGGAATATTCCGGCGTGCCGCTTCGGATGCTGCTGGAAGAGGCAGGCGTCAAGCCCGAGGGCAAATGGGTCTATGTCGAGGGGGCCGATGCCTCCTCGAACGGCCGCTCGATCCCGCTGGACAAGGCGCTCGACGATTGCCTCGTGGCCTTCAAGGCCAATGGCGAGGCGCTGCGCAAGGAACATGGCTATCCGGTCCGGCTGTGCGTGCCGGGCTGGGAGGGCAACATGTGGATCAAGTGGCTGCGCCGGGTCGAGGTCACGACCGAAGCCGTCGAAAGCCGCGAGGAGACCTCGAAATACACCGATACGCTGGCTGACGGCACCTCGCGCAAATGGACCTGGGTGATGGATGCGAAATCGGTCATCACCTCGCCCAGTCCGCAATCGCCCATTACCCACGGGCCGGGGCCGCTGGTCATCACCGGGCTCGCCTGGTCGGGCCGGGGGGCGATCTCGCGGGTCGATGTTTCGCGCGATGGCGGCAAGTCCTGGCAGACCGCGCGGCTGGCGCAGCCCGGGCAGAACATGGCGCTCAGCCGGTTCTATCTGGATATCGACTGGGACGGGTCCGAGATGCTGCTGCAATCCCGCGCGATGGACGAGACCGGCTATGTCCAGCCCACCAAGAACGCGCTGCGCGAAATCCGCGGGCTGAACTCGATCTACCACAACAACGGCATCCAGACCTGGTGGGTCAAGGCCAACGGGGAGGCGGAAAATGTCGAGGTCTCGTAACCTGTCCGCGGCCGCCCTGCTGCTGGCCCTGACCGGTCCGGCCCAGGCGGGTCATTTCGGGCTCGGCCGTCCGGCGCTGCCCGAAGAGGTCGCGGCCTGGAACCTCGATGTGGCCCCCGACGGGGTGGGCCTGCCCGAGGGCTCTGGCTCGGTCGAGGATGGCGAAGAGATCTTTTCGGCCAATTGCGCGGTCTGCCATGGCGAATTCGCCGAGGGTGTCGGCAATTATCCCAAGCTTGCGGGCGGCGAGGGCACGCTCGACCGCGACGACCCGCTCAAGACCGTGGGGTCCTACTGGCCGTACCTTTCGACCGTCTGGGACTATGTCCACCGCTCGATGCCCTTCGGCGCGGCGCAGGTGCTGACGGTCGACGAGGTCTATGCCGTCACCGCCTACATCCTTTATTCGAACTATCTGGTCGACGACGATTTCGTGCTGTCGAACGAAAACTTCCTGGAGGTCGAGATGCCCAATGCCGACGGCTTCATCGTCGACGACCGCGAGACGACCGAACTGCCGCGTTTCTCGCAGCCGCCCTGCATGACCGACTGCAAGCCGGAGGTCGAAATCACCATGCGCGCCGCCGTGCTGGACGTGACCCCGGACGAAGGTCAATAGCGACGCGATCTGCGGGCAGGGGATATGGGGCGGCCTTCAGGGCCGCCCCTTTCCGTTTCAAGGAACTGCCCGCGTCATTCCGTCCCTGCCTTTGGGCGAGTCGAGGGGGCGAATCATCTTGCCCGACGCATAGCGGAATTGCATTATTTGCATATGAGGGAGGAACTAAGTCTGATCCTCGCGCTCGCCTTGGGAGGGGCGGGCGCGGGGCGGGCCGAGACGCATGTCGAGGCCATCGGCGACCCCGTGCGCGGTGCCGAAATCTGGGTCTATTGCAGCGGCTGCCATGAAATCGGTCCCGGGGCTCAGGCCAGCATCGGGCCGCCGCTGACAGGGCTTTTCGGACGGCGCGCGGCGACGGTCGCGGGCTTTCCCTATTCGCTATCGATGCAGCGGGCGGGCCAGGACGGGCTGACCTGGACGCTCGAGACGCTCGATGCCTATCTGGAAAACCCGGTGGTGCTGGTCTCGGGCACCAGGATGAGCTTTCCGGGGCTCGAGGATGCGGGCGAGCGGGCCGATCTGCTGGCCTTCCTGCGCCAGTATTCCGACAAGCCTTCGAACATCCCCGAGGCGGCGCCGACCGCGCGCGCGGGCGATCCGGTGCTGAGCGAGGCGACGCTGGCGCTGGTGGGCGACCCGGCTTACGGCGAATACCTGTCGAGCGAATGCACGACCTGCCATCAGCGCGACGGGTCCGATCAGGGCATTCCCTCGATCACGCTCTGGCCCCAGCGCAAGTTCGTGCTGGCGATGCATGCCTACAAGCAGCATCTGCGCCCGCATCCGGTGATGCAGATGATGGCCGGGCGGCTGTCGGACGAGGAAATCGCGGCGTTGGCGGCCTATTTCGGCGCGCTCGGCCTCTGACGGCCCGCCGTCATTCACAGAAACGACTGGAGACGCGCGAAATCATGTCCAGGGAGGAGACAGAGACATGAGCCTGAACAGACGAAGCTTTCTGGGAACCGGGCTGGCGCTGGGTGTGGCCCTGTCGGCGCCCGCCGTCATCGGCCAGGCCCGGCCGCGGGTGGTGATCGTGGGCGGCGGCGCGGGGGGCGCCACCGCCGCCCGCTACATCGCCAAGGACAGCGGCGGCGCCATCGACGTGGTGCTGATCGAGCCCGGCAAGACCTATTACACCTGTTTCTTCTCGAACCTCTATCTGGGCGGGTTCCGCGAGCTCGCCTCGATCGCCCATGACTACGGGCGGCTTGCCAGCCGCTACGGCATCAACGTGATCCACGATCTCGCCGTCGATATCGACCGCGAGGCTCGGTCGGTCGCGCTCGCCTCGGGCCATGCGCTGGGCTATGACCGGCTGATCGTGTCGCCGGGCATCGACTTCGTCGACGGCGCGGTACCGGGCTGGGACCTGACGGTGCAGAACCGCATGCCCCATGCCTGGAAGGCGGGCAGCCAGACCCAGCTGCTGAAGACCCAGATCGAGGCGATGCGCGAGGGCGGCGTCTTCTGCATGGTGGCCCCGCCCGACCCCTACCGCTGCCCCCCCGGCCCCTATGAGCGGGTCTCGATGGTGGCCCATGTCCTGAAGGAGCGGAACCCGACCGCCAAGATCCTGATCGTGGACCCCAAGGAGAAATTCTCGAAGCAGGCGCTGTTCGAGGAGGGCTGGGGACGGCACTATCCCGGCATGATCGAGCGGGTCGGCCCCGATTTCGGCGCCGCCAATGTCGAGGTGCGGCCGGACAGCATGGAGGTCGTGATCGACGGCACGCCCGAGGCGGTCGATGTCTGCAACGTGATCCCGGCACAGAAGGCGGGCCACATCGCGGGTCTGGCGGGGCTTGCCAATGACAGCGGCTTCTGCCCCATCGTGCCGGGGACGATGCAAAGCCGGATCGACGAGACCATCCATGTTCTCGGCGATGCGACCATCGCGGGCGACATGCCGAAATCGGCCTTCTCGGCCAACAGCCAGGCCAAGGTGGCGGCGATGCAGGTGCGCGCGGCGCTGACCGGGGCACGGGCCTTCCCGGCGAAATACTCGAACACCTGCTGGTCGCTGATCGACACCGGGGACGGCGTCAAGGTCGGCGCCTCTTATCAGGCCGCCGAGGACAAGATCGCCAAGGTCGACGGCTTCGTCAGCCAGACCGGCGAGGATGCGGCGCTGAGGAAGGCGACCTTCGAGGAAAGCCTCGGCTGGTATGCGGGCATCACCGCCGACATCTTCGGCTAGATCCGGACGGGCGTCCCCGGACGGTCCGAAGGGGCCGCCCGGGGGCGCCTTGCGGGCCGGGAGCGGCGCCTAAGATGCTGTGACGCAGCGTAATGCTGCGTTGCGGTGTGGCGAAATCCCGCCGGCTGGTCACGGAAAGGTTGTCGTCAAGAGGAGAAAATTCCCTCAGGACGTGGTATAGCTTTCCGTAGGGTCGCCCATTGCTCTGCCAGGCGATGAGGACGGCCCGTACGGCAGAGACGAATTGGGAGGAGTCGGCCGTGAACATGATTCAGGAACCCAGAAACACCGCCCGCCGGCTGGCGATGCGCCCGCGTGTGCATCCCGTCTTCGGCAAGCTCGGCCCGATGCCGGCAGCCTCGCTGCGCGCGATGGTCGGCTACGGCCTGAACGAGGCCGAGATCGGCCGCTATTTCGGCGTGACGCCGTCCTCGGTGCGGCGGCTCAAGCGCAGCCTCGGGGTCTGCGACGCGGCGGCGGACTGATCGTCCGCCCCGCCGTCAGGGGCACCTGCCAAGCCATCGCCATCGCCATCGCCATCGCCAGCGCAACCGGGCCCGGTCCGGGCCTTGCCTTCGGGGGAGGCCCTCCGGCCGGGCGCCCGGAGGGCGGCTCAGCCCAGCGGGCTGAAATCGCCATAGGCCCCGCCCGCGAAAACCAGCGGCGGGCCTTCGCGCCGGGCGCAGTCCTCGACATGACCGACCACGATGGCGTGGTCCCCGGCCTCGTGCAGCGCGACCCGGCGGCAGACAAAGCGCGCGATCCAGCCCTGCTCCAGCAGCGGCGGGTCGTCCCCGGTCTCGGGGCCGAGCCCCCCGAAATCGGCGCCCGACCGGGCAAAGCGCGCGGCCAGATCCTCTTCGCCCGCGCCCAGCACATGGATCGCGAAACGCTCGGCGCCCGACATCGCCGGATAGCGGGTCGAGGCGCGCGCGGGCGACCACAGCACCAGCGGCGGGTCGAGCGAGACCGAGGAAAAGCTGTTCGCAGTCATGCCGACCGGCCCGTCTGACCCAAGCGCCGTGACCACCGTCACGCCGGTCGCAAAGCTGCCCAGCGCGTCACGGTAAAGCCGCTGGGTGTCCGGGCCGGGAATGAATCGTTCCATGCGTCCTGCCGTCTTTTCCGGTCTGTTGCGGGCCGCACAATGCGCCAGATGGCGGGCGGCGGCAACCTCGGCCCGGCGACTGGACCCGGTCGGCCCCGGTCGTTCCCGGTTCGGGCCGTGTCACCAAAGCTTCACCCCGTCGCAACATTTCCGTTTCCCCGCGCCTCTACCCACCCCGGCAAGGACCAGCACCCGGGGGGCAGATGCTGCTTAGCGTTGACAATCTGACACGGCATTTCGGCCGGATCGCCGCCGTCGACCGCGTCAGCTTTTCGGTCGAGCGCCCGGCCTTCATCGGCATTATCGGCCGGTCCGGCGCGGGCAAGTCGACCTTGCTGCGCATGCTCAACCGCCTGACCGACGCCACCGCGGGCGAGATCCGCTTCGAGGGCCGCAACGTGCTGGCGCTGAAGGGCGCGGCCAAGCGCGCCTGGCAATCGGACTGCGCGATGATCTTCCAGCAGTTCAATCTGGTGCCGCGGCTCGACGTGGTCTCGAACGTGCTGCACGGCACGCTGAACCGCCGCTCGGCGCTGGCCACGGTCTTCAACCTCTATCCGCGCGCCGACATTCACCGCGCCATCGACATTCTCGACCGGCTGGGCATCGCCGAACAGGCCGCCAAGCGCGCCGAGGCGCTGTCGGGCGGCCAGCAGCAGCGCGTGGCCATCGCCCGCGCCCTGATGCAGGACCCGAGGATCATCCTCGCCGACGAGCCCATCGCCAGCCTCGACCCGATGAACGCCCAGGTGGTGATGGACGCGCTGCGCCGCATCCACGAGGAGGACGGCCGCATGGTGATCGCCAACCTGCACACGCTGGACACCGCGCGGCGCTATTGCGACCGGGTGATCGGCATGCGCGAGGGCCGCATGGTGTTCGACGGCCGCCCCGAGCAACTGACCACCGGCGTCGCCCGCGACATCTACGGCGCCGATGCCTCGTTCTCGGAACAGGCCACCTCGACCTCGATCGAGGTGCTGGACCGCGCCACGCGCGTCGCGATGGCCGAAACCGAACTGATCTGACAGCTTTCCCGCCCCCCGGGTCGGTCCGACGGGGCATTCCAACCGCAAGAAAGAGTAAGACCATGACCCGACTGCTTGCTGCTCTCGTCGCGACCTCCGCGCTGGCCGCGCCCGCCTTCGCGCAGGACAAGATCGACGAATTCCGCATCGGCATCCTTGGCGGCGAGAACGCCCAGGACCGCCTGAACTCCTACGAATGCCTGCGCGTCAAGTCCGAGGACCTGCTGGGCGTGCCGACCAAGCTGTTCGCCCCCGCCGATTATGACGGCGTGATCCAGGGCCTTCTGGGCGGCACCATCGACATGGCCTGGCTGGGCGCCTCGGGCTATGCCAAGGTCTATCTGGAAGACCCGACCGCGGTCGAGCCGGTGCTGGTCAAGGTCAACACCGACGGGTCCTACGGCTATTACGCCATCGGTTTTGCCCGCAAGGACAGCGGCATCGCGTCGCTCGACGACATGCAGGGCAAGAAATTCGGCTTCGGCGATCCGAACTCGACCAGCGGCTATCTGATCCCCTCGATCGAGATCCCGGCCGAGACCGGCCATTCGATGCAGTCGGGCGACTTCTTCGGCGAGGTCGTCTTCACCGGCGGCCACGAACAGACCATCGTCGCGGTCAACAACGGCGATGTCGATGCGGGCGTGACCTGGGCCGACGGGCAGGGCAACTGGGAAGACGGCTATAATTCCGGCGCGCTGCGCAAGGCCGTCGATGCGGGCATCGTCGACATGAATGACATGGTCGAGATCTGGCGGTCCAAGCAGATCCCGGAAGGCCCGATCGTGCTGCGCACCGCGCTGCCGGAAGATGCCAAGGTGAAGATGACCGCGCTGGTGGCGTCGCTGGCCTCGATGGACCCCGACTGTTCCTATGGCGTGCTGGCGGGCGAGGCGAAGGGTGTGATGCCGATCACCCATGACGCCTATCTGTCGATCATCGAGGCCCGCAAGGCGCAATCGAACTGAGCCGGATCACCGGCGGCGGCGGGCCCCTGTCCGGGTCCGCCGCCTTCACGTGAAAGCAGCCCCGTCATGGCCCACAGCTTCCCCGCCCCCCGGATCGATCCGATCCGCAGCCGCTATCTCGATCTGGTGCGCCGCCGGCAGCTTTATTCGGGCCTGACGCTGACGATTTTCGCGGTGCTGATGGCGTCGGGCTTCGGGCTTGCGAATGAGCGCAATGCCGGCGGGTTTCTGGACGGGATCGGCAACATCTTTGCCTTCCCGGCCAATGTGATCGAAGAGGCCGCCGCCAAGATCGCCGACATGCCCGCCAATCTGTTGCGGTTCTTCCCGGCGCTGGTCGAGACGGTCAACATCGCCGCGGTCTCGACCCTTGTGGGCGGGACGGCAGGCTTTGCGCTGGCGCTCTTGTCGACCCGGGGGCTGGCGCCCTGGGCGCTGGCAATCCCGCTCTTTCGCCGGGCGATGGATGTGATGCGGGCGGTGCCCGAGATCGTCATCGCGCTGGTCCTGATCTATGTGCTGGGCGGCGGGCCGGTGCCCGCGATGATCGCCATCGCCTTTCATACCGCAGGCGCGCTGGGCAAGCTGTTCTCCGAGGTCAACGAGAATGCCGATCTGAAGCCGGTCGAGGGGCTCGCTTCGGTCGGCGCGGGCTGGGCGCAGCGGATGTGGCTGGGGGTCGTGCCGCAGGTGGCGCCGAATTACCTCAGCTATGCGCTGTTGCGATTCGAGATCAATATCCGCGCCTCGGCGATCCTTGGCTTCGTCGGCGCGGGCGGGCTCGGCTACGAGCTGAAGAACGCGATGTCCTGGGGGCAGGGGCGGTTCGATCAGGCGGCGGCGATCTTCCTGCTGCTGTTCGCGGCCATCGTCGTCTTCGACCAGCTGTCGAGCCATGTCCGCGACCGCCTGACAAAGGGAGCCGCGGCATGAGCGATACCGCAGTTCTGAAACGGGGCGCAGTCGGTCTGATCGGGCGCAAGCGTCTGATCGCCATCGTATTTCCGGGGCTGGTGCTGGCCTATCTGGCCTATGTCGCCATCGCCTTCGACGTGGCCGGGCTGGCCGAGAGGGCGCGGCTTGACAATGGCCGGACGCTGCTGGCCGACAGCTATAGCTACAAGACCCATGTCACGCGCGACAACCGCTCGGGCGAGGTTGCCGTCGCCATCGAAGGCGAACGGAAGGGCACCTATGCCCCCGACGCGCCGCCCGACTGGGTCGAGCGCAAGGGCGCGCGCACCGAGATCGACCTGGGCGACGGCCATCTGGTGAGTTTCGGGCCGGAGATGGTGAGCTATAGCGTCCCGGGCTACGGGCTGATCGAGGCGCGGCCCAGCGTTTCTGCCGGGGTCGAGACCAACCTGACCGGGCCGCTGCCCGACTGGATCAGCCTGTCGCGGAACCGGCTTGCGGTGACGACCGAGGCCGGGCGGCTGACCGTGACCCGCAACCGCAGCGAGGTGTTCCGCTATTTCGTCGGATGGGAGCTGTTCTTCTTCACCCTCGACAGCCCCTATCACGGGCACTCGGCCGCAAGCCTTCTGTTCGGCCCCCAGATCGATCCTGATCGCAGCAATCTCGCGGGCGCCTGGCACGATTTCTGGCGCAACCCGATGTGGCGTCACGCGGATGTGGCCTGGGCGCTGTTCGAAACCGTGCTGATGGCCTTTCTCGGCACCATGGGGGCCGCGCTGGTGGCCCTGCCGCTGGCCTTTCTGGCGGCGCGGAACTTCACGCCGGTCATGGCGATCCGGTTTGGCATAAGGCGGGTCTTCGACTTCGTGCGCGGGGTCGACGGGCTGATCTGGACCATCGTTCTGGCGCGCGCCTTCGGGCCGGGGCCGATGACCGGGGCGCTGGCGATCCTGTTCACTGACAGCGGCACCTTCGGCAAGATGTTCTCGGAGGCGCTGGAAAATGTCGACCGGCGGCAGATCGAGGGCGTGCAGTCGACCGGGGCGCCGCTGCTGGCGCGCTACCGCTTCGGGGTGATCCCGCAGATCACGCCGGTGCTGCTGTCGCAGGCGCTGTACTATCTGGAATCGAATACCCGCAGCGCCACCGTGATCGGTGCCATCACCGGCGGCGGGATCGGGCTTTTGCTGACCCAGGCGATCATCACCCAGAAGGACTGGGAAGAGGTCAGCTATTACATCGTGCTGATCGTGCTGATGGTCTCGGCGATGGACTGGATCTCGGGGATTCTCCGCCGCCGCCTGATCCGCGGCGCCTGATCCCGCACCTTCCCCGCGGGGACGATGCGTCCCGCTTTCCGAGGAGCCCGCCGATGCCCCGCCTGTCCGCCGAGACGCCCGTTCTGCATCCCGATTGCTCGGTCACGGGCTGTACCCTTGGCCGCTATGTCGAGATCGGGCAGGGCGCGCGGCTGCTGAACTTCGCCATGGGCGACTATTCCTATTGCGACCGCTATGCCGACATCGCCAATGCCGATCTGGGCAAGTTCGCCAATATCGCCGCCTTCGCCCGGATCGGGCCCACCGACCACCCGATGCAGCGCGCGAGCCTGCACCATTTCCTCTATCGCTCGGCCGATTACTGGGAGGATGCCGGGGACGACCCGGACTTCTTCGCCCATCGCGCCAGCCGTCGCGCCCGGATCGGGCATGACACCTGGATCGGCCATGGCGCCATCGTCCGCCCCGAGGTGACGGTGGGTGACGGCGCGGTGGTGGGGGCGGGCGCCGTGGTGACCCGCGACGTGGCGCCCTATACCGTCGTGGCCGGGGTCCCCGCAGTGCCGATCCGCGACCGCTTCGCCCCCGCCATCGCCCGGCGGCTGCAGGCGCTGGCCTGGTGGGACTGGGATCATGCGGCGCTGCGGCATGCGCTGGACGACTTCCGCAGCCTCTCTGTCGAGGCCTTCCTCGCGGCCCATGGCGGCTGAGCCTGCCGCGCGGGCCGCCGGACAGCAAAAGGGGGACGGGCCGAAGCCGCATCCCCCTGAGCCTGCTGAAATCGAAGCTGAAATCCCCGGTCGCCTGACGGCGGAACAACCTCTACCGAAAACCCCGTTCACACCGCTTAACGGTTTTTAGTATAGTTCGTCTTTATGGCGAAAGCCTATGGAATTGGTTGCCGGAAGGTAAATTTTCTGCGACGCGGCTATAATTTTCGCTGCGTTGCGGCTATTCCGCCGCCATATCCAGCGCATGGATGCGATGGGCGAAGCGATGCGCCGCCTCGCCGGCCAGATAGGTCAGCCGCCCGCCCGCAATGGTCATCTCGACCGCGCGAGTCTCTTCGTTGATCACGCACAGATCCGCCCGGCGTCCGAAATCGAGCCGCCCCCGGTCGGGCAGGCGCAGGATCTCGGCCGGGTGCTGCGAGATCATCGCCCAGGCCTGCGGCAGGGTTCTGAGGCCCAGATCGACCAGCCGCCAGACCGCATGGGTCAGGGCGGGATAGTAGAAATCGGACACCAGCGCGTCGCACAGCCCCTGCGCGATCAGATCGGTGGCGGAGGCATTGCCCGCCTGCGAGCCGCCCCGCGCCACATTGGGCGCGCCCAGCAGGACCGGGTCGTTCATCGCCTTGGCGGCGGCGGCGGCGCGGCGGGTGGTCGGGAACTCGGCGATGCGGGCCCCGATCATCGAGAACCGCTCGCGCGTCTCGCCGTCGGGATCATCATGGGATCCATACATCACGCCCATCAGGTCGAACGCCTCGGCCAGCCGGCACAGATGGCGCGGCACGTCGGGCGCCATCGCCTGCGCGGCGGCGACCGCGGCCATGTGATCCTGCACGGAGCGGCCGTTCTCGGTCGCCCAGTGGTGCAGCCGCTCGGGCCGCGCGCGCGCCAGCTCTTCGGCCTCTTCGAGGTGGTTGTTGAAGACGACATAGTCGATCCCGTGCCGCTCGACCGCCTCGAGCAGGCGTTGGGCGGTGCCCACGGTATGGGTTTCGCAGCGCAGCTGGATGCGCAGGTCGGTCAGCATCCGCGGCCGGTAGGCGTCGAGCGCGGCCATCAAGGCCTCGGCCTGATCGGGGGCACGGCGTCCGCCCTCCCAGGACCAGCCCTGGGCGAGCCAGCCGGTGGTGATGCCATTCGCGGCCGCCTCGCGGTCGGTCGCGGCCAGCCCGACCTCGAGCGCGAAGGGCGCGGCGGGGCGGGGCGCGATATGCCGTTCGAAGGCGTCGCCATGCAGGTCGACGATGCCCGGCAGGATCAGATAGCCCGACAGATCGACCTCGGGCAGCGGACCCTTGGTGATCCGGCCATCGGCAATGGCAAGCGAGCGCCGTTGCAGCTCGCCGTCGCGCAGGATGGTCGCGCCGGTAAAGCGCAGGGGCTGAAGATACTGGGGCATGTCGCTGCTCGGGCGGTCCTGAGGTTACGTGGCGACCGGGATACCTCTGCACTGTATCGCGGGTATGACAGCCCTCGCGGTTCTGCCTTCAATTCGATCATTCGCGGCGCCTACTCGGGCGCGACGATCAGGCTGACGCGGTCGCCCGCGAACCAGGTGCGGCCATATTCGACCGGCCGGCCCTCGGCATCGACGTTGATCGAGACGCTGCGCAGGATCGGGTCGCCCGGGCGCAATTCCAGATGCAGGGCCTGGGTCGGCGTGGCGCGCTTGGCGGTCAGCCGGGTCGAGGCGCGGGTGTAGTCCGCGACGCCCGCGCGCGCCAGCGCCCGGGTCACCGAGGGGTCTTCGGCCAATGCGTCGAGCAGCCCGGGCAGGCGGTCGGCCGGGAACACGCTGCGGAAAAGCGCGATCGGCTGGCCATCGGCCAGCGAGATGCCTTCGTAGACATGGACGGCCGCGCCCTCGGGCAGGGCCAGCGCCTCGGCCTCGCGCCGGTCGGCCTTGCCGGTCGCGCGCAGCAGCACCTTGCGGTCGGCGCTGCGCCCGGCCGCGGCGAGGTTCTGGTGAAACCGCACCCGGCGGCCCAGCGGATAATCGGTCGGCCGCGCCGCCACATAGACGCCCGAGCCGCGCCGGGCATGCACCAGCCGCGCCTCGGCCAGATCGGCCAGCGCCCGTCGGACGGTATGGCGGTTGACCCCGAACCGGCGCGCCAGGTCGGCCTCGGTCGGCAGCTTGTCGCCGGGCCGGTAGCGGCCCGCGGCGATTTCGTCGCGAAGCGTCGCGGCGATCGAGGTCCAGAGCGCGGTCGGGGTCATGTCATCGAAACTTCATCCAGGTGGCGCTTGCACGACTCGGGAAGCGCGCGTAGGGATTTGTCTAGTTGTATAGGGAATCTGTAGAGGTCGGACAAGCCTGTGGATAACTCGGCAAGCAGTCGGATGACCGAACCGGAAACACGTCGCGAATGGATGGGGCTGTTGGCGCGCGCGCCTGCGGATACGCTGGAGCGCCTGTGGATAAGTCTGGGACCAGATCCCGAATACGCATGGCTTCGGCCCCCCGAAACCGGAGGGGTGATGGTGCGCGGCCGGATGGGGGGCACGGGCGCGCCCTTCAACCTCGGGGAGGTGACGGTTACCCGCTGTGCGTTGCGACTGCAAGAGGGGGGAACGGTCGGTCATGCCTGGGTGCAGGGGCGCGACAAGGTCAAGGCGCGCCGGGCCGCGCTGGCCGATGCGTTGATGCAGACCGGGCGCGCGGACGAGCTGCGCGCGCGGCTGCTGGACCCGCTGGCCGAAGAGATGGCGGCGGCCGAAACGGCGCGGGCGGCGCGGGCCGCCGCGACCCGGGTCGAGTTCTTCACCATGGTGCGCGGAGAGGATTGAGGTGATGGACGATCAGGCTCTGTCGGGCGGCTTTGCCGACACCCCGCGCGAGGCGGCGCTGGCGTTTCGCGCCGCGCTGACCGCGATGGCGCGGCCCGGGCGCATCGAGGCTGTCGCGGGGGCGCGGCCGCCCGCGCCGCTGTCGGTTGCCGCCGGCACGCTTTTGCTGGTGCTGGCCGATCCCGCGACCCCGGTGCATCTGGCCGGGCCGCTCGACCGGCCCGAAATCCGCGACTGGCTGCGGTTTCACACCGGGGCGCCGCTTTCGGACCGCGCGGGCGCCGTCTTCGCCGTCGGGCGCTGGGCCGATCTGTTGCCGCTCGATGCCTACAGCCTCGGGACGCCCGATTATCCCGACCGCTCGGCCACGCTGATCGTCGAGATGGACGCACTTGACGCGACGGGTGCGCGGCTGACCGGCCCCGGCATCGAGACCAGCCATGGGCTGTCGCTGCCCGAGATCGCGGCCTTCCGGGCCAATCGGGCGCGGTTTCCGCTGGGGCTCGATTTCTTCCTGACTGCGGGCGAGCGGCTGGCCGCGCTGCCCCGCAGCACGCATGTGGAGGCCGTCTGATGTATGTTGCCGTCAAGGGGGGCGAGCGGGCGATCGACGCGGCCCATGCCTGGCTGGCCGAGGAACGCCGGGGCGATCCCGCGATCCCGGAACTCGCCGTCGCCCAGATCCGCGAACAGATGACGCTGGCGGTCAACCGGGTGATGGCCGAGGGCTCGCTGTACGATCCCGATCTGGCCGCGCTGGCGATCAAGCAGGCGCGGGGCGATCTGATCGAGGCGATCTTCCTGATCCGGGCCTATCGCACCACCCTGCCGCGCCTGGGGGCGTCCGAACCGGTCGAGACCGGCGCGATGCGCTGTGACCGCCGGATCTCTGCCACCTTCAAGGACGTCCCCGGCGGGCAGGTGCTGGGGCCGACCTTTGACTATACCCACCGGCTGCTGGATTTCGCGCTGGCCGCCGAGGGCGAGGTGCCGGAGGCTGCCACCGCCGCCCCGGATGCGGCGCCCAAGCCCCGGATCACCGGGCTTCTGGACCGCGACGGGTTGATCGAGGCGGAACCGGCCTCGGACGAGACCCCGCCCGATCTGACCCGCGAACCGCTGGGCTTTCCGGCGGGCCGCGCGCTGCGGCTGCAGGCGCTGACCCGCAGCGACGAGGGCTTTGCGCTGGGCATGGCCTATTCGACCCAGCGCGGTTACGGGCGCAACCACCCCTTCGTGGGCGAGCTGCGCCTGGGCCGGGTGGGCGTCGAGGTCGAGATCCCCGAGCTGGGCTTTGCCGTCGAGATCGCCGAGATCGAGCTGACCGAATGCGAGACCGTGAACCAGTTCGCGGGCTCGAAGACCGAGCCGCCGCAATTCACCCGGGGCTATGGCCTGGTCTTCGGCCAGTCCGAGCGCAAGGCGATTTCCATGGCGCTGGTCGACCGGGCGCTGCGCTGGGAGGACCTGGGCGAGGATTTCACGGGCGCCCCGGCGCAGGATGCCGAATTCGTCATTTCGCATGGCGACAACATCCAGGCCTCGGGCTTTCTCGAACATATCAAGCTGCCGCATTACGTGGATTTCCAGTCCGAGCTGGAGCTGGTGCGGCGGATCCGGGCCGAAGCCGCAGCCAGCGCGGCCGAGCGGGAGGCGGCGGAATGACCGAAGCGGAAAGCCGGGCCGAGACCCCCGGGGCGGATTACAATTTCGCCTATCTCGACGAACAGACCAAGCGGATGATCCGGCGGGCGCTTTTGAAGGCGCTGGCGGTGCCGGGCTATCAGGTGCCCTTCGCCAGCCGCGAGATGCCGATGCCCTATGGCTGGGGCACCGGGGGCGTGCAGGTGTCTGCCGCGGTGCTGACGCCCGAGGATACGCTGAAGGTGATCGACCAGGGCGCGGACGACACCACCAACGCCGTCTCGATCCGCAAGTTCTTCCAGAAGACGGCGGGCATTGCCGTGACCGGGCATACCGGCGAGGCGACGGTGATCCAGACCCGTCACCGCATCCCCGAAGCGCCGCTGACCGAAGGGCAGATCCTTGTCTATCAGGTGCCGATCCCGGAACCCTTGCGGTTTCTGGAACCGCGCGAGACCGAGACCCGCAGGATGCATGCGCTGGAAGAGTACGGGCTGATGCATGTGAAGCTTTACGAGGACATCGCCCGCCATGGCGAGATCGCGACCGCCTATGCCTATCCGGTGAAGGTCGAGGGGCGCTATGTGATGGACCCCTCGCCGATCCCGAAATTCGACAACCCCAAGCTGAGGATGGCGGCGATCCAGCTGTTCGGCGCGGGGCGCGAGCAGCGGATCTATGCGCTGCCGCCCTATACCGAGGTGGTGAGCCTCGATTTCGAGGATCATCCCTTCGTGCCCGGCAAGGCCGAAGGGGCCTGCGCGCTGTGCGGGTCAGAGACAAGCTATCTGGACGAGGTGATCGTCGATGACCGGGGCGGGCGGATGTTCGTCTGTTCCGACACCGATTACTGCGCCGGGCGGCGGGCGGCCGGGCATGTGGGGGCCGAGGGCGGGGCCGCAGGGGAGGGCCGGGCATGAGGGCGGGCGCGGTGTGGGCCGAGGCGCCGGTGGACCCGCTTCTGTCGGTCAAAGGGCTGACCAAACGCTATGGCGGGCGTGTGGGCTGCGAGGATGTGAGCTTCGATCTTTATCCCGGCGAGGTGATGGGGATCGTCGGCGAAAGCGGATCGGGCAAGTCGACGCTTTTGAACTGTCTCGCGGGCCATCTGCGGCCCGATGCGGGCGAGGTGCTGTTCGATCTGGGCGAAGAGGGCCTGCGCGATACGCTGGCGCTGTCCGAGCCCGAGCGGCGGCGGCTTGCGCGCACCGACTGGGCCTTCGTGCATCAGAACCCGCGCGACGGGCTGAGGATGACGGTCTCGGCGGGCGGCAATGTCGGCGAGCGGCTGATGGCGGTCGGCGCGCGGAATTACGGGGCGATCCGGGCCTCGGCGCTGGACTGGCTTGGCCGGGTCGAGATCGCGGCCGACCGGATCGACGACCGGCCCGCGGCCTTTTCCGGCGGCATGCAGCAGCGGCTGCAGATCGCGCGCAATCTGGTGACGGGGCCGCGGCTGGTGTTCATGGACGAACCGACGGGCGGGCTCGATGTCAGCGTGCAGGCGCGGCTTCTGGATCTGCTGCGCGGGCTTGTGCGCGACATGGGGCTGTCGGCGGTGATCGTGACCCATGATCTGGCCGTCGTGCGGCTGCTGGCGCATCGGCTGATGGTGATGAAGGGCGGGCGGGTGGTCGAGACCGGGCTGACCGATCAGGTGCTGGACGATCCGCAGCATGGCTATACCCAGCTTCTGGTGAGTTCTGTGCTTCAGGTTTGAGGGGCTTCAGGTCTGAGGGCGCGCCCGTGGCGGGCGGCGGGGCAATGGGTATTTGGGCCAAGAAGAAGGACGAAGCGATGATCGAGCTTTCGGGCGTGGCCAAGAGTTTCACGCTGTATAATCAGGGGGGCGCGGCGATCCCGGTGATGGCGGGAGCGGCGCTGTCGGTGGCGCCCGGCGAGTGCGTGGCGCTGACCGGGGCCTCGGGCGCGGGCAAGTCGACCCTGATGCGGATGATCCATGGCAATTACCTGGCCGCCTCGGGGCGGATCGTCGTCGGCGGGCTCGATGTGGCGGCGGCCGAGCCGCGCGAGATCCTGGCGCTGCGGCGCCATGTGCTGGGCTATGTCAGCCAGTTCCTGCGGGTGGTGCCGCGGGTGCCGACGCTCGATGTCGTGGCCGAGCCCTTGCTGGCGGTGGGCGTGCCGGTCGAGGCCGCGCGCGACCGGGCGGCGGCCCTGCTGGCGCGGCTGAACATCCCGCGCCCGCTGTGGGATCTGAGCCCGACCACGTTCTCGGGCGGCGAACAGCAGCGGGTCAATATCGCGCGGGGCTTTGCCCATGATTATCCGGCGCTTCTGCTGGACGAGCCGACGGCGAGCCTCGATCCCGGCAACCGCGAGGTGGTGCTGGAGCTGATCGAGGCGGCCAAGGCGCGGGGCGCGGCGATCCTAGGGATCTTTCACGACGCGGAAGCGCGCGCGCGGGTCTGCGACCGCGAGGTCGATGTCTCGGCCTTTGCGGTGGCGCCATGAGCGGGATCGGGCCGGGGCGGCTGTTCGCGGTGGTGGGGCCGTCGGGGGCGGGCAAGGACACGCTGATGGCGGCGGCCTGGCTGCGCCGGCCCGATCTGCATCTGGTGCGCCGGGTGGTGACCCGGGCGCCCGGGGCCGGGGGCGAGGACTGCGATTGCGTCAGCGCGGCCGCGTTCGAGCGGATGCGCGCCGGGGGTGCCTTTGCGCTGTGGTGGCGCGCGCACGGGCTGAGCTATGGCATCCCGCGCAGCGTCGACGAGGCGCTTTGGGAGGGGGGGGACGTCATCTTCAACGGGTCGCGCGCGATGCTGGCCGAGGCGCGGGCACGGTTTCCCGATCTGACCGTGCTGCACGTGACGGCCCGGCCCGAGACGCTGGCGGCGCGGCTTGCCGGGCGCGGGCGCGAAAGCGCGGACGAGATCGCGGCGCGGCTGGGCCGCGCGGGCTATGCGCTGCCCGACGGGATCGCGGCGGTCCGCATCGACAATGACGGCGCGCTTGACGATGCCGTCGAGGCCTTTCTGGCCGCGCTTCAGCCCGACAGGCGATAGCGGTGCAGGTTGTGAAACTTCCCGTCCTCGGCCTCGCCGAAAAGACACAGGCTTCTGATCCGGATCGGCCGGTCGATCAGCGGGTCGAGCACCGGGCCCAGCACCATCCGCGTCGCGTCGGCCTCGGGCGGCTTCAGCGGGCCGGTCAGGGTCAGGTGAAAGCGGTATTCCTCCATCACGTAGGGATAGCCCCATTTTTCAAGGAGCTTCCTTTGCCGGGCGCTCAGCCGGTCGGGATTGCGGCGGGCGAGCTCTGCGGCGGTGGGTGGGGCGCGAAACCCGTCGAGCGCCTCGACCACGCTGCCCGCCAGCGCCGCCAGCGCCCGCGTGTCGCCGCGCGGGGTCAGGGCCAGGAAACCGCTCAGAAGCGACAGCCGCAGCCCCTCGATCAGCACCGGCCGCAGCTGGCCCGACAGCGCCACGGCCGAGGCATGCAAGAGCCCGATATCGCTGCCCTCGGCCAGCCGGAACGGCGCCTTGACGGTGGCGTGAAACCCGTATTTGCGCGGCACCTCGGTCAGGTCCTCGACCGGCCGCGGCAGCCCGCGCAGCCGGGGATGCGCCCGTGGTGCCCCGGCCTCGGCGTCCCAGCCGAGCCAGGCCTTGCCGAAATCGCCAAGCGCGCCCTCGTCGGGCGCATAGTAGATCGCGTAGCGCCGGTAGCCTTCCATTGCCCCCTCCGCACTGGGATGCCGCGCCGTTTCCCCCCTTGTCCTGCCCCAATCCTCCCCGCGCATCAAGAAGGAGGCGCCCATGTCCCCGGTTTCCGAGACCGTTCTTGCCAATGCCACGCTGGTTCTGCCCGATGAGACGCTGACCGGATCGGTCCGGGTCGCGGACGGGCGCATCGCCGGGATCGACCCCGGCGGGGCCGTGCCCGCGGGGGCCATCGATTGCGGCGGCGATCTGGTGATGCCGGGGCTGATCGAGCTGCATACCGACAATCTGGAGCGGCATATCCAGCCGCGCCCCTCGGTCGACTGGCCCCATGCCAGCGCCATCGTCGCCCATGATGCCGAACTGGCCGGGGTCGGCATCACCACGGTCTTCGATGCGATGCGGGTGGGGTCGATCCCGTCCGGCAAGGCGCGCTACCGGGCCTATGCGCGCGGACTGGCGAGCGAGATGCTGGATCTGAGGGCGCGGGGCGCGCTGAGGATCAGCCATTTCCTGCATCTGCGCGCCGAGGTCTGTTCCGAGACCCTGGCCGAGGAGATGGCCGAATTCGGTCCCGAGGACCGGGTCGGCATCGTCAGCCTGATGGACCACACCCCCGGCCAGCGGCAGTTCCGCGATCTGGACAAGCTGAAGGCCTATGTTATGGGCAAGAACAACTTTTCCGAAGCCGATTTCGAGGCCCATGTCGCGACGCTGAAGGCGTTGCGCGACCGTCATGGCGAGCGCCACGAAGAGGTCGCCGTGGCCGAGGCCCGGCGCTGCGGGGCGATCCTTGCCAGCCATGACGACACCACCGAGGCCCATGTCGCGGTCTCGGCCGGGCATGGCATCCGGCTGGCCGAGTTTCCGACCACGCTCGAGGCGGCGCGGGCCTGCCGGGCCAGCGGCATCGCGGTGATGATGGGCGCGCCGAACCTGATCCGGGGCGGGTCGCATTCGGGCAATGTGGCGGCGGCCGAGCTGGCCGGTCTGGGGCTTCTCGACATCCTGTCGTCGGATTACGTGCCCTCGGCCCTGCTGATGGCCGGGGTGATGCTGGGCGATCTCTGGGACGACATGGCGCGGGGCATCGCGACGGTGACCCGGGCGCCCGCCGATGCGGTGGGGCTGAGGGATCGCGGCCGGATCGCGCCCGGCGCGCGGGCCGATCTGATCCGGGTGGCGCGGATCGACGGCGTGCCGGTGGTGCGCGGCGCCTGGGTGCAGGGGGCGCGTGTCGCCTGAGGCTGCCGGTTGCGGGGGCGCGGCGCGCTGCAAGGCTTTGACCCGGCCCCCGGACTTTCCTATTTTCGGATCAGTAGCCATCGGTTTGCGTGTGAGGAGATCCACCATGCCCAAGACCCCCGTGACGCCCTCTGCCGCCGCCGCGCTCGAGGCGGCCTTGCGTGCCCAGGCCGAGGGCTGGGGGCTGATGGCCTGGGTGAGTGCCACCATGGTCGATCACGTCCGCCGCACCAGCAGCGAGATGGCGGCCTTTGCCCGCGACGAGGCCCGGCGCAACGCCGACGCGATGCAACGCCTGGCCGCCTGCCGCACGCCCGAAAGCCTGACCGACTGGCAGGGCGACTATCTGGGCGAGACGGTCGCAGTCTGCCGCGACGAGGCCGAGCGGCTGGCGCGGATGAACGCCGAGGTCTGCGACCAGACCCTGACCCGGATGACCTCCTGGCGCGACTGAGGCAGGCGCGTCCAGACGAGAGCCGGGCGGGCGACCGGCGGGGCCGCGCTCAGCCGCTTCGCGATGCCGCAAGGCCGATCCCGCTGGCCACGAAGATCCCGCCCGTCGTCTTGTGGATCCGCGTCACCGCGCGGCGCGACAGCTCCAGCCGCCGCAGCCAGGCGCCGAGACCGCCGTAGACGGTGGCAACGGCAAAGGCGCTGAGGCAGACCACCGCGACCATGCCCGCCAGTTGCCCGACGCCCGTGCCCTCCGGCGACAGGAATTGCGGGAAGAGCGCCGTGAAGAAGGCGATGGCCTTGGGGTTGCTCGCGGCCACGGTGAAGCCCCCGGCGAACAGCTTGCGCGCGGGCTCGGGGAGGTTGTGGGTTCTATCGGAGAGGCTGACGCGCCGGGCGGCGCTGCGCCAGAGCTGGATGCCGACATAGACCAGATAGGCCGCCCCGGCATATTTCAGCGTCAGGAACAGCGTTGCCGACCCGGTGAGGACCAGCCCCAGTCCGGCCGAGGCCGCGATGGCCTGACAGGCGGAGGCCGCGGCATTTCCGCTGGCCGTGATCGTGCTGCGCAGCCAGCCATGGCTTGCCCCATGCGAAAAGGCGATCAGGGTGCTCGGTCCCGGGATCATCGAGACGGCGATGACCGTGCCGGCAAAGAGGGCCCAATAGGTCAGGTCCATTTCCTGCGCTCCGCTGCGATAGGGTTACAGGAGCCTAGGCCGAGGCCCCTGGTTGGACGAAGCGGTTTTGCGCGGACCATTTGCCGCTCCGGCGCCGGTCTTTCGACAGGGCGGGCCTGCGGACTGTCCCGGCGGGTGTCAGGCCTTGTTGCGTCAAGCCGTTGCACGACCGCTCCTTTTCCCGTGTCGTAAAGGTTTTGTTTACCTTTGACGCTGCGTTGACGGCGGTCCGCGATCCTCGAGTCGTTGAGGGAAAACGGTCAGGGAGTCGAGGGAAGATGTTGCCGCTTCAAAGCCACGAATGCCCCGCGTTCGCCGCGCACCCCGCGCCCGAGGAGACAGGAACCGCCTGTCCGCCGAGCGCCACCATCGATGCGTTTTCCTATCCGGTCTGGCCCGAGGCCCCGCATGGCCCGTTCGGCTATCTTTTTCCCGACGCGGCCGAGGCGCGGGGCGGGGTGGCGGCGACTGCCGCGCTGCGCGATCTGGCCTCGGCGATGGCGGGCCGGGGGCCGGGCGGCGGGGACGATTCCGGCATGCCCGCGATCTATACCTATCTGGGTCAGGTCATCGCCCGGGAACTGGCCGCCGGGACCGACCCCGAGGGCGGGCTGTCGGGGCTTGACCTCGACTGCGTCGATCCGCTGCCGCGCCGCCGGGCGATGGCCGATCTCAGCAATGACAGAAGCGGCCGGTTGAACCTCGAGAGCCTCTATGGCGCCGAGGCGCGCGGGTGGCGGCGCGATCCTGCAGCCCCGGCCCGGCTCTGGTCGGGCGTGACCGGTCCGTCCGGGAGCATGGGGGAGGGGGTCCAGGTCGATCCGGCGCGGCGGAACCGCTGGCCGCAACCGGCCCTGGCCGAGCAGGACAAGGCCTATATCGGCGCTCCGCAGACCGATGCGGGCCTGGCGACGGCCGAGGTCCATCTGGTTCTGGCGCGGTTTCACAATGCGGTTGTCGCCCGGGCGCCGGGGATCGGCGGCCCCCGGGCCGAGGCGGGCGATGCCGCCTTCGACTTCGCCCGGGACGAGGTGCGCAAGCACTTCCAGTGGCTTGTGGTCAACGACTACCTGCGCCGGATCTGTTTGCCCGAGGTTCTGGACGCGGTCATGGCCGAAGAGGCGCCGGTCTATCGCGATCTGCTGCAGCGCTGTCCCGGCCTGCCCGAGGGGCGGCTGCCGCTGCCCTTCGAGTTCCAGGCCGCCGCCATCCGTCTGGGCGAGACCATGGCCCGGCCGAGCTATGACTGGTCGGCGCGCCAAGGCTTTGGCTGCGGAGCGGCATCCGTCGCCGGGCCGCCGGGATGGCGGCGGGCGTCGGGGCGGATGGATTTCTCGCGCCTGACCGATGAAAGCGGCACCCGTCCCGACCGCCATGCGCGCGGCATCAACACCCGGATCACGCCGGATCTGCTGTGCCTGCATGACGAGCCGCCGGGGCTGCACGGGCGGATGCGCCAGCTGGCCGAGCGCACGCTGCGCCGGGGGCTGCGGCTGAACCTGGCCTCGGGGCAGGACTGCCTGCGCGGGATGGCGCGGCTTGGAGTGCGGATCGCGCCGCTGAGCGCGGCCGAGCTGGCCGAGGGCCCCGGCGGCGGGGTCCTGGCGCGGGCCGGGATGCTCGAGGCGACGCCGCTTTGGTACTACATCCTGCGCGAGGCCGAAGCGCGGACCGGCGGGCGTCGTCTGGGCCCGCTGGGCAGCCGGATCGTGGCCGAGACCCTGGTGGGGCTTTGTGTCTGCGATCCCGACAGTTACTGGCACCATCTGGGGTCGGATCACGGCCGCTGGCATCCCCGCGACGGGGTCCGGCCGGCCGGCGAACCGGTCACGACGGTGGCAGCCTTGATCCGGGCGGCGGGCATGCGCGCCTGACGCCGGATGCCTGTGCCGAGATCCTCCCTCGCACCCTCGGCACAGGCCAGCCTTTCGGACGCTCCAAAGGGGGGAGCGGGCGAAAGGTGGCTCGCGTGCTCCGGCGGCGTCCTGTCGCCGGAGGCCGGAGGCGGGGGCGGATGCGCAGTGCCTGGGGGTTGGTGACGAGGTCCAATGTCAGGTTTTTCGTCCGACGGCACGACTTGCGCATCCCGCCTCCGGCCACCGGCGGCCCTGGCGTCCCCGCATTGCCAGACCGGCACCGGCCGGGCGGGCGGAGCGGGGCCGCCCGGGCGCCGCGGCCGGGTTTGGTCGCCCGTTGCGGCGCGGTCGGAGCACGCCTTTTCACGCCGGTCCCGCCGGGGACCGGCGCGCAAGCTCCGCGGGGGGCAGGGCCGGGAAACGGCGCCGGAAAATGGGGCTGTAAAACGGATCTGGGGGCAGGGGGCACCGCCCGCAGGCGGTCTTGCGCGATGCCGGTTCGCCATGGGCGGCGGTCGCGCAGGGTGGGGACCGCCCGCAGGCGGCGGGGCGCCCGGCAACGGGCGCCCCTTTTGCGATCTGGCCTTGCTGTAGCAACCGGCACGCCGTGCCGCAGGGTCTGGTTGCCCTGCGCGGCGTGGCCGGAGCACGCCTTTTCATATGGCGCCTCGTAGGTCCGGGACCGCCCGCAGGCGGCGGGGCGTCCGGCAACGGCGGCCCCTTTGCGATCAGGCCTTGCTGTAGCGATAGGGCCGTCCCGCCTTCTGCATGTCCTCGTTGTATTTCCTGAAGATGCTGACGATCTTCGCCTTGGTCTCGGATTCCTGCGCGATCTCGTCCCAGAAGGTCCGGGCGGCGGTCTCGACCTTGTCCCAGTCCTCGTCGGGGATCGAGGTCAGCTCCATCTTGGTGCCCTCGACGCGCAGCCGCGCCTCGCCGCCCCAGTACCACCATTGCCGGTAGTAGTGCGACTGGTCCATGCACACCCGCAGCAGTTCCTGCAGCCGTTCCGGTACCTCGTTCCAGCGGTCCATGTTGGCAAAGAAATGGCCGATCCAGGCGCCCGAGATGTTGTTGGTCAGGAAGTACTTGGCAGGCCCCGCCCAGCCCACGGTGTAATCCTCGGTGATGCCCGACCAGGCGACGCCGTCCAGCTCGCCGGTCTGCATCGCGACCTCGACATCCTCATAGGGCAGCGTCACCGGCACCACGCCGAACTGCGCGAGGAACCGGCCCGCCGTCGGGAAGGTGAAGACCCGCTTGCCCTTCAGATCGTCGAGCGACTTGATCGGGCTGATCGTGGCGAAGTTGCAGGGATCCCAGGACCCGGCCGAGATGTGCTTGACGCCGACCTTTTCATATTCGGCGCCCCAGATCTCGTTCAGGCCGTACTGGTTGAAGAGCACCGGCACATCGAGCGAATAGCGCGAGGCGAAGGGGAAATAGCCGCCGAAGACGGTGACCTCGGTCGGCGAGGCCATGGAATCGTCGTCGGACTGCACCGCGTCGATGGTGCCCTGCTGCATCGCGCGGAACAGCTCGCCCGTGGGCACCAGCTGGTCGGCGGTGTAAAGCTCGATCTCCATCTCGTCGCCGGCGATCTTGTTGAAGCTTTCGATGGCGGGGCGGATGACGTGATCGGCCAGCGCGACGCCGGCATAGGTCTGCATCCGCCAGCGGATCTTGGACTGGGCGAGCGCCGGGGCGGCCAGACCGGCTGCGGCGGCGCCGACCCCGGCAGTGGCCAGGAACTTGCGTCTTGTGGTCATCGTCTTCTCTCCTTGTTGGCAGAGGGCTTTTGCCCCCGGTTTTCCGGGCCCCGCGCACCGGGGCTCCGTTTTGAAAGGCCGTCTCTCTGGGGCCGTCTTCAGAGGCCATAGACCTGATGCGGCAGCCAGAGCGCGATCTGCGGAAAGGCCATGACGATGGCCAGCGCCAGGACCATCACCAGAACGAAGGGCACGATCGAGGCGTAGATGTCCTTCAGTCCGATCTCTTTCGGGGCCATCGCCTTCATCAGGAAGAGGTTATAGCCGAAGGGCGGGGTCATGTAGGCGATCTGGGTGGTGATGGTGTAAAGCACCCCGTACCAGATCAGGTCGAACCCCAGCGCCTTGACCAGCGGAATGTAAAGCGGCGCCACGATCACCAGCATCGCGGTGTCGTCGAGGAAGGTCCCCATCAGGATGAAGCTCAGCTGCATCAGGATCAGGATCATCCAGGGGTCGAGGCCCAGCTTTTCGGTGAAGAGGCTCTCGATGGCCTTGACGGCGCCCAGCCCGTCGAAGACCGCGCCGAAGGCCATGGCGGCGACGATGATCCACATGAACATGCAGGACACCGCCAGCGTCTGGCGCACCGAGGTCTCGAACACCGTGCGACTCATCCGCCCCTTCAGCACCGCCGCGACCAGCGCCGCCAGCGCGCCGATGGCCGAGCTTTCCACAAGCGAGGTCCAGCCGTTGACGAAGGGCACCATCATCGTGGCGAAGATCACCAGCGGCAGCACGCCCGCGCCCAACAGCCGGACCTTTTCGGCGAAGGCGATCCCGGCGCGTTCCTCGGGCGGCAGGACCGGGCCCAGCCCGGGCGAGATCCGGCAGCGCAGGTAGATATAGAGGATGAAGAGCCCGGCCATCAGCAGCCCTGGCAGGATACCCGCCAGCCAGAGCTGACCGACCGGCTGGCGCGCGATCATGGCATACAGCACCAGAACGACCGAGGGTGGCACCAGAATGCCCAGCGACGATCCCGCCTGGATCACGCCGGTGACCATCCGCTTGTCATAGCCGCGCCTCAGCAGTTCCGGCAGCGCGATGGTCGCGCCGATGGCCATGCCCGCGACCGACAGCCCGTTCATCGCCGAGATCAGCACCATCAGCCCGATGGTGCCGATGGCCAGCCCGCCCGGCACCGGCCCCATCCAGACATGGAACATCTTGTAAAGATCGTCGGCGATGCGGCTTTCGGACAGCACATAGCCCATGAAGATGAACATCGGCAGGGTCAGCAGCGGATACCATTTCATCAGCTTCATCGAGGCCGAGAACGGAATGACCGACCCGCCCGTCCCCCACAGGGCCAGCGCCGCCACCGCCGCCACCGCCCCGATGGCGCCGAAGACCCGTTGTCCGGTCATCAGCATCAGCATCATCGAGGCGAACATCAGGATTGCGATCATCTCGTAGGACATGGGCTAAAGCTCCTCGCCGCGGATATGGGCGATGTCCTTGAAGAGCTCGGAGACGGCCTGCAGGATCATCAGGAAGAGGCCGAGGCACATGACCGACTTGATCGGCCAGAGCACCGGGCGCCAGGCGGTCGGGCTGCGCTCGTTGTACTGGATCGCGTAGATCAGGCTGTCGATGCCGCCATAAAGCAGCACGCCCAGGAAGAAGATCAGGAAGAGCACGGTAAAGCTGTCGACCCAGGCCCGCGTCTGCACCGACCAGCGGCCGTAGAACAGGTCCATCCGCACGTTCGACCCCAGCTGGATCGAATAGGGCCCGCCCATGATGTAATAGGCGACCATCGCGAACTGGGCCATTTCCAGCGTCCAGAGCGAGGGCAGGAAGAAGGTCTTCGAGATCGAGGACCACAGCAGGATCCCCATCATCACGAAGATCCCGTACATCATCACCCGGCCGATGTGATAATTGACCCCGTCGACCGTGCGCACATAGCCGCGCATGAACCCGGTCATGGCGCCGCCTTTCGCGCGGGCGCGCCGATCCTTGTGGCAGTCATGCCGTCACCATTTCCCTGTTGCCCCGTCATCCTGCCGCGAGTGTTGTCCCGCGTGCGCTTTGGGGTCCATTCCTGGTCTCCGGCGGCCGGGCTCGCGCCGCCCGCCGGTCTCTTTCAGGGCGCGTCTGCCCGTTTCAGAGGCAATCCTCCAACAGACGGCGCGTGTTCTCGGCCGTCATCTCGACCGGATTGCCGCCGGTCGAGGGGTCCCTGAGCGCCGAGGCCGTCAGCGCGTCGAGATCGGGGTCGGTGACCCCCAGCGCGGTCAGGCTGGCGGGGATGCCCAGTTCGGCATTCAGACGGCCGACCAGCGCATAGAAGGCGTCGAAATCGTGGCCAATGCCCAGATAGGCGGCGGCGCGGCCCAGACGGTCCTCGATGGCGGGGCGGTTCATCCGCAGCACCGGCTGCATCACGGTGGCGTTGGTGGTGCCGTGATGGGTGTTGTGCACGGCGCCTATGGGATGCGAGATCGCATGGATCGCGCCCAGCCCCTTCTGGAAGGCGACCGCGCCCATCATCGCCGCCGACATCATCTGGGCGCGGGCCTCCAGATCGGTGCCGTCGGCATAGGCGCGGGGCAGGTACTCGGTCACGAGCCGGAGCCCTTCCAGCGCG
The DNA here is from genome assembly GCF_003265965.1 of Rhodovulum viride. Taxonomy (NCBI): domain Bacteria; kingdom Pseudomonadati; phylum Pseudomonadota; class Alphaproteobacteria; order Rhodobacterales; family Paracoccaceae; genus Rhodovulum; species Rhodovulum viride. The sequence goes on from NZ_MUAV01000006.1 coordinate 116,197, forward strand.
ATGCCCTGGGACATCGGGTGGTAATGCGGCGAGCAATAGGCCTCGAGGCAATGGGCGAAGGCATCCATGCCGGTGCCCGCGGTGATCGCTTTCGGCATGCCGACGGTCAGTTCCGGGTCGCAGATCACGACGCCGGGCAGCACCTTCGGGTGGAAGATGATCTTCTTCTCATGGGTTTCGGAATTGGTCAGCACGCTGGCGCGGCCGACCTCGGACCCGGTGCCCGCGGTGGTCGGCACCGCCACGATGGGGGCGATGGCATCGGCATCGGCGCGGGTCCACCAGTCGCCGATATCCTCGAAATCCCAGACCGGGCGGGTCTGGCCCGCCATGAACGCGACCATCTTGCCCAGATCGAGCCCCGAGCCGCCGCCGAAGGCGATCACCCCGTCATGACCCCCGGCCCGGTAGGCCTCGAGCCCGAGCGCGAGATTCAGCTCGGTCGGGTTCGCGTCGACCTCGGCAAAGACCGCGCGGCCGAGCCCCGCGGCGTCGAGGATGTCCAGCGCGCGGGCGGTGATCGGCAGCCCCGCGAGCCCCTTGTCGGTCACCAGAAGCGGCCGGGTCAGCCCCGCCGCGGCACAGGCCGCGGGCAGTTCCGCGATGCGGCCTGCGCCGAAGCGGATGGCGGTGGGATAGGACCAGTTGGCGTTCGGCGTCATTCAGAGTTTCCTCAGGTGATAGGATTTCGGACGGGTCAGGTTGTGGAAACCGATCACCGACAGCCCGCCACCCCGGCCGGTATCCTTGCAGCCGGTCCAGCAGAGCGCCGGGTCGAGATAGTCGGCCCGGTTCAGGAAGACGGTGCCGGTCTCGATCTGCCGGCCGATCCGCTCGGCCCGCGCCACATCATTGGTCCAGAGCGAACAGGTCAGCCCGTAATCGCTGTCGTTCATCAGCCGGATGGCCTCGTCGTCGTCCTTCACCGGCATGATGCCGACGACGGGGCCGAAGCTTTCCTCGCGCATCACCCGCATCTCGTGGGTCACGCCGGTCAGGATCTGCGGCATGAGGTAGGTACCGCCATCCTGCGGGAAGAGCGCGGGGTCGATCATCGCCCTGGCGCCCGCGGCCACGGCCTCGGCGGTCTGGGCGCGCACGAGATCGGCAAAGCGCGCCTGCGCCATCGGGCCGATGGTGGTCTCGGGGTCGAGCGGGTCGCCCAGCCGGTAGCCCTCGACCAGTTTCACGGCCTTCTCGACGAAGCTGTCGTAAAGGCTTTCGGCCACGTAGATCCGCTCGATCCCGCAGCAGCACTGGCCCGAATTGTACATCGCCCCGTCGATCAGCACCTCGACCGCCATGTCGAGATTGCAGTCCTCCATCACGTAGCCCGGGTCCTTGCCGCCGAGTTCGAGCCCCAGCGGCGTGAAGGTGCCGGCCGCCGCGCGCTCGATGGCGCGCCCGCCGCCGACCGAGCCGGTGAAGTTGACGAAGCCGAAGGCGCGTTCGGCGATCAGCGCCGAGGTGATGTCGTGATCGAGGAAGACGTTCATGAACACGTCGTCGGGCACGCCCGCCTCGTGGAAGGCGCGCGCCATCCGTTCGCCCACCAGAAGCGTCTGGGTCGCGTGTTTCAGCATCACCGTGTTGCCCGCGATCAACGCAGGCGCGACGGTGTTGATCGCGGTCATGTAGGGATAGTTCCAGGGCGCGATCACCAGCACCACGCCATGCGGATCGCGGGCGACATAGCGCTTGAAGCTGCCGCTGTCCTCGGCCTCGATCGGGGCCAGCGCCGTCTCGGCGATCTGGGCCATGTATTTCGCGCGTTCCTCGAAGCCGCGGAATTCGCCGCCATAGCGGACCGGGCGGCCCATCTGGCGCGCGAGTTCGGGCACGATGGCGTCGTTCATCGCGCCGACATTGGCGACGCCTTTCAGCACCAGCTCGATCCGTTCGGCCAGCGGCCGTGCGGCCCAGGCGGCCTGTGCCGCGCGGGCGCGCGCCACGGCGGCGCGGGCGGCCTCGGGCGCGAGCGCCTCGCGTTCGGCCAGGACCGAGCCGTCGATGGGAGAGATACAGGTCAATGTGGTCATCGGAGGGTCTTCCGTTGTGAAAGGTCCGGGCCCGTGCGGCGCCTGTCCGCGCCAAGGGCCGATCTTCGTTGGAGGCGGTCCGGGCGCATCAGGCGCGCTCGAAGCCGCGGGCGAGTTCCCAGTCGGTCACCGCTAGGTCGAAGGCTTCCTGTTCGACCTCGGCGGCACGGGTGTAGTGATCGACGACGAAATCGCCCATCGCCGCGCGCAGCATGGCCGAGGACCGGAGCGTTTCCGTCGCCTCGCGCAGGGTGCGCGGAATTTCCGGCACGTCGGCGCTTTCGTAGATGTCGCCCCGGGTCGGCGGGGCCAGGTCCAGCTTTTCCTCGATGCCCCTGAGCCCGGCGGCCAGCAGGGCTGCCAGCGCCAGATAGGGGTTGATGTCGGACCCGGCGATCCGGCATTCGATCCGCACGCCCGGGGTGTTCTCGCCGCACAGACGGAACCCGGCGGTGCGGTTGTCGACCGACCAGACCGTCTTCGTCGGCGCGAAGGTGCCCTTGACGAAGCGCTTGTAACTGTTGACGTAGGGCGCGAGGAACACGGTCAGATCGGCGGCATATTTGATCTGGCCCGCCACGTACTGGCGCATCAACTCGGACATGCCGTGATCGGCGCCCTTCTCGAAAAACGCGTTCCGGCCGTCCTTCCACAGCGACTGGTGCACATGGGCGGCGCTGCCGACCCGGTCCTTGTGCCATTTCGGCAGGAAGGTCGCGGCATGGCCCTGGGCCCAGGCGATCTCCTTGGTCGCGTGCTTGGCGATGGTGTGGTAATCGGCCGCCAGCAGGGCCGGGCCGTATTTGATGTTCAGCTCTTCCTGCCCGGCCTCGGCCTCGCCCTTCGAATTCTCGACCGGAATGCCCGCGGCCCAGAGATGGTTGCGCAGGGGCCGCATCACCGCCTCTTCCTTGGTGGTCTGGAAGATGTTGTAGTCCTCGTTATAGGCGCTGATCGGGGTCAGGTCGCGAAAGCCCGAGGCGGCGATCTCGCGCAGGCTCTTCTCGAAGAGGAAGAATTCAAGCTCGGTCGCCATGATCGGGGTCAGGCCCATCGCCTCGGCCCGCGCGACCTGCGCCTTCAGCACCTGGCGGGGGGCATGGGGCACGGGGTCGTGGCTGTGATGGTCGAGCAGGTCGCACAGCACCAGCGCCGTTCCCTCCAGCCAGGGCACCGGGCGGATCGTTTCGAGGTCGGGCTTCATCACATAATCGCCGTAGCCCGCGCGCCAGGAGGTCGAGGCATAGCCGTCGGGCGTTGCCATTTCCAGATCGGTGGCCAGCAGGTAGTTGCAGCAATGGGTTTCTTCCCAGGCGCTGTCGACGAAATGCTGCGCGACGAAGCGCTTGCCCATCAGCCGGCCCTGCATGTCGATCAGGCAGACCAGAACCGTGTCGATCCCGCCCTCGGCCACGGCCCTCTTCAACGCATCGAAACTCATCTGGCCGGGCATCGGGTGATCTCCTGTCGTTGGGTGTCGGACCGGGGTCCGTTATCGGGCGGCTTTGCCATCCCGTTCTTTTCTCTGCCTTCCGGTGAAGATCAGAATGCGCCGGATTTCAAGCTCGTCTTTGGGACAGGGGGACGGGCGCGGCGGGTCACAGCGCCGCTGTCAGCGCCGATTTCAACTTATCGGTGATTTCCGCGATATGGGTGTCGTCCAGGATGAAGGGCGGGGCCAGCAGCACGTGATCGCCCCGCCGCCCGTCGACCGTGCCGCCCATCGGATAGCAGATCAGCCCGGCCTCGAATGCGGCGTCCTTCAGCCGCGCATGAACCCGGCGCTCGGGCGCAAAGGGGCGGCGGCCGGCGCGGTCGGCGACCAGTTCGAGCCCGCGGAAAAGCCCGCGGCCGCGAATGTCGCCGATATGGGGATGCTCGACGAAGGCCGCGCGCAGGCTGGCCTCAAGCCGTTCGCCCATCAGCCGCGCCCGCGCGACCAGCCCGTCCCCGGTCAGCCGGGTCAGCACCGCCAGCGCCGCGGCGGCGGCGGTCGGATGGCCCATATAGGTGTGGCCGTGCTGAAAGGCGCCGCTGCCCGCCGCGATCGCGTCATGGATGCGGCCGGTACAGAGCATCGCGCCCACCGGCTGATAGCCCGCACCCAGCCCCTTGGCGATGGTGACGATGTCGGGGGCGATCCCGTCCTGTTCGCAGGCGAAAAGCGTCCCTGTCCGGCCCATGCCGCACATCACCTCGTCAAGGATCAGCAGCACCCCGTAACGGTCGCAGATCTCGCGGATGCGGCGGAAATAGCCCGGAACCGCAGGCACCGCGCCCAGCGTCGCGCCCACAACCGGTTCGGCGACGAAGGCCATCACCGTTTTGGGGCCGAGCCGCTCGATTTCGGTCTCCAGCTCCCCCGCCACGCGCAGCCCATAGGCCTCGTCGCTTTCGCCCTCGGCTTGGCCGCGATAGGCATAACAGGGCGCGATATGGGTGGTCTCGACCAGCAGGGGCGCGAAGGGCGCGCGCCGTCCAGCGTTGCCGCCCGTCGCCAGCGCGCCAAGCGTATTGCCGTGATAGCTCTGGCGGCGCGCGATCACCCGGTGGCGCCCCGGCTGGCCGCTCTCCAGCATGTATTGCCGCGCGAGCTTCAGCGCCGCCTCCATCGCCTCGGACCCGCCCGAGACCAGACAGACCCGGTCGATCCCCGCGGGCGCATGGGCGATCAGCAGATCGGCCAGCCGCTCGGCGGGCTCCGAGGTGAAAAAGCCCGTATGGGCGAAGGCGACCCGGTCGAGCTGGGCCTTGATCGCGGCGATGACCGCCGGGTCGGAATGGCCAAGGCACGAGACCGCAGCCCCGCCCGAGGCATCGAGATAGCGCTTGCCGCTCCGGTCGATGAGATAGACGCCCTCGCCGCGGCCGACCATGGGCCGGACCGCGCCCGGAGCACGGGCAATGAGATGAGACATGGGGCCTCCGGACAGACGAGTCGCCCGGCGCGGCGCCTCTGTCCGAACTGAACCAGAGCCCGCCCGTCCTGAAAACGCTCAAGTGGGCCGAACCGCCCCGATAGGGGAAAGGGACCCGACGGTCCCTTCTTCTTGGCTCAAATACCCATCTTCAGAGGCTGGCCCAGGGTCGCGCGGCCGGGGTCAGCCGCGCTGACCGGCAAAGCGCGCCTGCCAGTCCTCGCGCTCTTCGTCCGAGATCTTGCGGAACAGCATCTCGGGCGTGGTGAAGGCCTGACCCGGGGCGAGCCGCTCCATCGCATGGGTCATCTGCGCGGGCCAAGTGTCGTCCTCGCAGCCCATCGCGTCCATCATCGCCTTGGCGGCATCGGGGATGAAGGGTGCGGACAGCACCGCGTAAAGCCGGATCAGGTTCAACGAGAAGCGGATGATCGCCGCCGCCTGATCGGGGTCTTCCTTGTAGACCGTCCAGGGCGCGGCCGATTGCAGGTATTCGTTGCCCGCGACCCAGATCGCGCGCAGCTCGGCCGCGGCCTTGCGGATCTCCATCGCCTCCATATGCGCGTCATAGGCACGGATGCGGATATAGAGATCGTCGTTCAGTTCCTGTTCGCGGTCGCCGTAGCTGCCGCCCTCGGGCACCACCTCGCCGAACTTGGACCGGCAGAACTTGGTCACGCGGCTCACGAAATTGCCCAGCACGTCGGCCAGGTCCTTGTTCACCGAGGCCTGGAAATTCTCCCAGGTGAATTCGCTGTCCGAGCTTTCGGGGGCGTGGGACAGAAGCCACCAGCGCCAGTAATCGGCCGGAAGGATCGACAGCGCCTGATCCATGAAGACGCCGCGCCCCTGGCTGGTCGAGAACTGGCCGCCATCGTAGTTCAGGTAGTTGAAGGACTTGATGTAGTCGACCAGCTTCCAGGGATCGCGCGAGCCCATGATCGTCGCCGGGAAGCTCAGCGTATGGAAGGGCACGTTGTCCTTGCCCATGAACTGGACATAGCGCACGTCCTCGGCGCCCTCGTCCAGCCGCCACCAGCGCCGCCAGTCGGCCTCGGGGCGGCCTTCCTTCTCGGCCCATTCGGCGGTGGCCGCGATATATTCGATGGGCGCGTCGAACCAGACATAGAAGACCTTGCCCTCCATGCCGGGCCAGTCTGCCTCGCCCTTCTTGACCGGAATGCCCCAGTTCAGATCGCGCGTGATGCCCCGGTCCTGCAGCCCGTCGCCGTCGTTCAGCCATTTCTTCGCGATCGAGGTGGTCAGGACCGGCCAGTCGGTCTTGCTGTCGATCCAGGCCTCGAGATCGCCCCTCAGCGAGCGCTGCTTGAGATACAGGTGCTTGGTCTCGCGCACCTCCAGATCGGTCGAGCCCGAGATCGCCGAGCGCGGGTCGATCAGGTCGGTCGGGTCGAGCTGCTTGGTGCAGTTCTCGCACTGATCGCCCCGGGCCTTCTCGTAGCCGCAATTGGGGCAGGTGCCCTCGATATAGCGGTCGGGCAGGAAGCGGCCGTCGGCATTGGAATAGACCTGACGTTCGCTGACTTCCTCGATCAGGCCGTTCTCGGCCAGACGGCCCGCGAAATACTGGGTCAGCCTGTGGTTCTGCGGGCTTGAGGACCGTCCGAAATGGTCGAAGGACAGCCGGAAGCCGCGCGCCAGTTCGGCCTGCACCTCGTGCATCTCGGCGCAGTAGTCCGCGACCGGCTTGCCGGCCTTGGCTGCGGCCAGTTCGGCGGGGGTGCCATGTTCGTCGGTGGCGCAGAGGAACATGACCTCATGGCCGCGGGCGCGGCAGTAGCGGGCGTAAAGATCGGCCGGAAGCTGGCTGCCGACGAGGTTGCCCAGGTGCTTGATCCCGTTGATATAGGGGATCGCCGAGGTGATCAGGATGCGTGCCATCTGCCGTTGCCTTCTTGCCGGATCTTGAGGCCCGTTTATCGCGCCATGCGCCCGAGGGCCAGAGCCTCGTGGGGCTCTGGCCGGGCCTTCGGAGCGCTATTGCGCGGTATAGCCGCCATCGGCCAGGTGATAGCTGCCGGTGATGAAGCTTGCGCGGTCCGACAGAAGGAAGGCCACCAGCCCCGAGATCTCGTCCGACCGGCCCATCCTCCCGACCGGATGCAGTGCCGTCACCCGCGCCTGGGTCTCGGCGTCGAGCCCGTCATCGATCATCGGCGTCCGGACGAAGGCGGGGCCGACCGCGTTGATGCGGATGCCGCGCGTCGCATAGGCCAGAGCCGCCGATTTCGTCAGGCCCAGCAGCGCGTGCTTGGCCGCCACATAGGCGGGTGCCGTGGCCATGCCGACGCTGCCGAGGATCGAGCTCATGTTGACCACCGCGCCGCCGCCCGAGGCCTCGATCGCGGGCAGGCCGAAGCGCAGGCCATAGAAGACGCCGTTCAGGTTGGTGTCGATGACCTCGCGCCAACCATCCAGCGGATAGGCCCCGGCATCGGCCGAAGGCCCCGAGATCCCGGCATTGTTGACCAGCAGATGCAGCCCGCCGGTGGTCTCGACCGTGCGCGCGACCAGAGCCTCGACGGCGCCCGGATCGGACACGTCGCAGGGCATGGCATAGGCCTTGCCGCCCGCCGCGGCGATCCGGTCGACCACCGGCGTCAGCTTCGAGGCCGTGCGCGCGGCCAGGCAGACCGTGGCCCCCGAGGCGGCCAGCTCGCAGGCGATGGCGGCGCCGATCCCGGTGCTGCCGCCGGTGACCAGAGCGATTTTCCCGTCGAAGCGGATTTCCATTTTCTTTCCTCCGGTTGCGCGCGATCCCCGGTCGAGATCGGGACCGGGGCAGGGCGGCGCAAGCCGGGGTGCGCTCGGGTCGCAGGGGGACAGGCGCGCACAGGCATCCGCAGGCACAGGTATCAGCAGACACAGGCGCCAGCAGAGTCAGGCATCCGCAGAGTCAGGCGCCAGCGGTTTCGGGTTCCAGCAGGGCGGGGTCCAGCGACAGGCGGCCGTCCGCGTCCCGGCTCAGCCGCCAGGCGCGGGGCGGGTCCAGCCGGGCGCGGCGGCGTTCCAGATGCCAGGCGGTGACGCCGGGGCCGTGGCGCGAGGCCATGTGCCAGCGGGTCTCGACCCCGGCGGCGCCGCCCGACCCGGTCGAGAGGATCAGCCCCAGCGGCGCGCAGTGGCCAAGCCCCGCGCCGGTCTCGGCGGCCAGATGCAGCCGCCGGACCGGGGTCAGCGGCGGCGGCGCGGGCAGTTCGGCCACCACCACCGGCACGACGCCCGCGCGCAGCGCCTCTTCCATGCACCACAACAGGTCCTCGGTCCGCTTGGGCGTGGCCAGGATCAGCCGCCCCGGCTCGATCCATTCGGCCACGCTGTCGGGATAAAGCCGTCCGGGCGCCCAGGCGGGCACGATCCAGAGCACCGGCCCCTCGGTCGCGGCGGCCAGCAGCAAGGCCAGCGCATGGCGGGACGATCCCGTCAGTTCATGGGCGCGCGCCAGCGGCAGCGACAGCGCGCCAAGCGCGGTCAGCGCCGGACGGGAGTGGCCCGTGCGGAACAGCTCGGAGGCAAGCGAAAGCGACGAACCTGACATGGCGAAACTCTATGATGTTCTTTATATGTTCTCAACGCGTTTTCTCCAGCATGACAGCGGGCCGATCTGCTAGAGTGACGGCGCGAACAGGGAGGACCGGGCCTGAGGCACGCCATCGGACAGTCCGTTCAGCCGGGACGGCACGGGGTTTTCGTGCCGGCCATGCCCTTGCGGCTGCGCCCATGCCGGGTTTCGGGCCGGCGTCCGGGCCGTCGCGCCACTGCTACGGAATGCCTGTCCATCGCCAAATCCGCCTTGCACCCGGCGGGTGGCAGGATACCCTCCCTCCCAGACCGAAACGAGGAACAGAAGACCATGCGAAAAGTGAAGCTGGGCCGGACCGGCCTGGATGTGTCCTGCCTGTGCCTGGGGACGATGACCTGGGGCAGCCAGAACGACCAGGACGAGGCCCATGCCCAGATCGACCTCGCCTATGAGACGGGCGTGCATTTCATGGACACCGCCGAGATGTATCCGGTGGCGCCGGTCCTGGCCGAAACCGTCGGGCGCACCGAAAGGATCATCGGCAACTGGTTCCGGGATACCGGCCGCCGCAAGGACTGGATCGTCGCCACCAAGATGACCGGCGAGGGCCTGAAGGCGGTGCGCGAGGGCGAGCCGATCTGCCGCAAGTCCCTGATCACCGCGGTCGAGGGGTCGCTTCGGCGGCTGCGCACCGACTATATCGACCTTTACCAGCTGCACTGGCCGAACCGCGGGTCCTACCATTTCCGCAAAAACTGGCGCTACGACCCCTCGCATCAGGACCGTGCCGCGACGCTTGCGCATATGCACGAGGTGCTCGAGACGCTGGGCGGGCTGGTCAAGGCGGGCAAGATCCGCCATTTCGGCCTGTCGAACGAAAGCGCCTGGGGCATGGCGCAATGGCTGCGCCTGGCCGAGGACAAGGGGCTGCCGCGGGCCGAGACGCTTCAGAACGAATATTCGCTGCTCTGTCGGCTGTATGATACCGATCTGGCCGAACTCGGCGTCAACGAGGACGTCACGTTGCTGGCCTACAGCCCGCTGGCCGCGGGCCTTCTCAGCGGCAAATATGCGGGCGATGTCACGCCCGAGGGGTCGCGCCGGTCGCGCAGCCCCGATCTTGGCGGCCGGATCACGCCCCGGGTCTGGGAGGCGGTGTCGGGCTATCTGGCGATTGCCAAGGCGCATGGGCTCGACCCGGTGCAGATGGCCATCGCCTTCGTGGCCAGCCGTCCCTTCCCGGTGATCCCGATTATCGGCGCCACCTCGACCGCGCAGCTGGAAATCGCGCTGGGCGCGGCCGACCTGACCCTGTCGCCCGAGGTCGAGGCCGAGATCGCGGCGATGCACAAGGCCTATCCGCTGCCCTTCTGACGCGGTCGCCTCTCGCTGGTCCGTTGCATCTCTGGCACGGCCGGCATCCATCGCGCGTGTCTTCCCCTTCGGCCCTTGCCCCCGCGGACGGGGGGGACATTATGGGCGCTGCGGATGGGGGAAATGCATGAACGTTCAGACGGATCGCGGGCCGGGGCGGGGCCTTGCCAGGACGGGCGGAAGACCGTGACCGGCGCCGTGGCCATACTGGGCGCCGGGGTTGCGGGCGCGGGCTGGGCCGCGCGCTTTGCGCTGATGGGCTGGACCGTGCGCGTCTTCGACCCCGACCCCGAGGCGGCCTGGCGCGTGGCTGCGGTGCTGGACAATGCCCGCCGCGCGCTGCCGGGCCTGTCGGACCGCCCCTTGCCCGCCGAGGGCGCGGTGATCCATGCCGCCACCATCTCGCAGGCGGTGTCGGGCGCGGACTGGATCCAGGAAAGCGTGCCCGAGCGGCTTGATCTCAAGCGCACGCTTTACCAGAAGGTGCAGGAACACGCGGCCGACGAGGCGATCATCGCCTCCTCGACCGCGGGCTTCACGCCGACCGCGCTTTACGGGCAAAGCGCCCGGCGCTGCCAGATCCTGGTCGCGCATCCGTTCAACCCGGTCTACCTGCTGCCGCTGGTCGAGCTGGTCGTGGCCGAGGACACGCCCGGTTGGGCGCTCGACCGCGCGCATGAGGTGCTGCGCGGCATCGGCATGATGCCCCTGCCGGTCCGGCGCGAGATCGACGGCCATATCGCCGACCGGCTGATGGAGGCGGTCTGGCGCGAGGCGCTGTGGCTCGTGCATGACGGGGTCGCCACCACGGCCGAGATCGACGATGCGGTGCGGATGGGCTTCGGGCTCAACTGGGCGCAGATGGGGCCCTTCGAATCCGCGCTGCTGGCGGGGGGCGCGGCCGGGGTCGACGAGGTGGTGTCACGGATCGGGCCGGGGCTCGATCTGCCGCGCACCCATCTGACCGAGATGCCCGAGGCGACCGAGGCGCTGGCCCGAACCGTGGCCGAACAGACCGGGGCGCAGGCGGGCGACCGGCCGCTGGAAGAGCTGGAACAGGTGCGCGACAAGAACCTGGTCGCGGTGTTGCGTGCGCTGAAATGGGCGGGCTGGGGCGCGGGCGCGCATCTGCGCGGCTTCGACGCCCGGCTGGATGGCGGCGAGATCGACGTGGCCGGGCCGATCCGTACCGTGGCGCGGACCGTGCCGCTGGACTGGACCGACTATAACGGCCACATGACCGAGCCGCGCTACATGCAGGTGTTTTCCGACGCGACCGACCGGATGATGGAGCTTGTCGGCTGCGACGCGGCCTATGTCGCGGGCGGGTCGAGCTTTTTCACCGCCGAATCCCATATCCGCCATCTGGCCGAGGCCAGGGTCGGCGACGCGCTTCGGGTCGAAAGCCTGTGCCTGGCGGCGGGCGGGCGCAAGATGCATCTGTTCCACCGGCTGTTCTCGGACGGCCGCGAGATCGCCACCGGCGAGGCGCTGCTGGTGCATGTCAGCCTCGAGACCCGGCAGGCCTCGGAGCCCGGGCCGGACGTGGCGCGCCGGATGTCCGAGATCGCCAGCGCCCATGCAACCCTGCCCCGCCCCGAGGGCATCGGCCGCGCAGTCGGGCAGAAACCGGTCTGACGCAAGGGCCGGCTCAGGCCAGCCGCTGGAACCGCGAGACCCTGTCGCGATTGTCGAAGAACGGCACGCTGGCCGGGGGCAGGCCGCCCTGGATCAATTGGCTGACCTCGGCCAGCACCACCTCGGTGATGAAGGGCAGGTTGAAGCGGCGCACCTCGGCCAGCGGGATCCATTGCAACTGGCTGAGCTCGTCCTCGGCACGCGAGAAATCGTCGGGGTCGCTGGCCAGCGCCTCGGCCTCGACCAGGAAGAACCGCGCGTCGAACCGGCGCGGCCGCCCGGGCGGGGTGATCGCGCGGAAGATGAAGTGAAAGCCTTCGGGCGAGGGCAGGTGGCCCGAGGCGGCAAAGCCGCGCCAGCCCTTCGGCGCCGGGCCCGGCCAGGCCCCCGGGCGCCCGAGGATCAGCCCGGTCTCTTCCCAGAGCTCGCGGATCGCGGCCGCCGCCAGCGCCCCGGCCAGCGCCGGATCGGCCTCGGCCGTCAGCCGCCGGGCACAGGCGGGCGACAGCGGGCAGGCCAGCGGCACGTCCCCGTCGGCCGCGTCGACCGCGCCGCCGGGAAACACCACCTTGTTGGGCATGAAGGCCGCGCTTTCGCCGCGCTGGCCCATCAGCACGCGCGGCCCGGTCGCGGCATCGCGCACCACGATCACCGTGGCCGCGTCGCGGATCGGTTGGTCGTCTATTCCGCCGGATGGCCGAAGCCGTGCATCCGTTTGGCCCATTGCAGCGCCACCATTATCCCTGTCAACCGGGGCAGAAGGTATAGGGCAAGCGCGACGCAGCCAACGGAAAAGACCGAGGTCAGCACCAGCGGGTCGGGACGGAACGCCGTCACCGCCCCGGCCACCAGCGGCGCGCTCAGCAGGCCGACGATCAGCACCGTCAGGTAGGCCGGGCCGTCATCGGAATGGTGGTGGTGCAATTCCTCCATGCAGACCGGGCAGTGTTCGCGCACCGTCAGATAGCCCGACAGCATCGGGCCTGCGCCGCAATTCGGGCAGCGCTTGCACCAGCCGCGCAGAACGGCCGCGCCAAGGGGCCTGGCATGAGATCCCATCATGTCCTGTTTCCGTCTGTCCCAACTGCACGCCGTCCCCGGGCGTGCTGGTCTGAACCTAGTCAAGCGTGGAACGGTTAAAAAGATGGCCGTCTGTCCTTGCGGCGGGATGTCGCAAAACGGCGCCTGGCGGGGTCCGATGCCGGCCGGGCGGCGCGAGTCGCGGCGCGGCGCGGGTGTCGAGACCCCCGCTTATCGTCCGATGTATCACCGAAAGGCCTTGTTTTATTGGGTTTCCGGAAGATCTTCGGCCAGCGATTTGTTCCCCTCACACACCCGTATTTGACCAGCGAACGTCCGGGCGCGAAGAGAAAACCGCCCGAATGGGTGGCCCGGATGACCGGTCGAGCAAGAGTTTGCGGCTTGGGCCCGGGGGGATCGGCCTTCCGGCAATAGAGCCGTTTTCCCCCGCGATCTGAAGCGATTGGCGCAATGCCCCGGGCATCGAGTACTGCCCTCATCGCCTTGACCGCGACGAACCGGGACGCCGCAAGGTCTGCGAGGCTGACATGATCACGCAGACACCTGTTGATGTCTGCCCCCACGATGAACCTCGATGAACCTCGTCTGTGCGCCCTTGGCGTTCGTCACGGAACGTTCGGAGATACGGGTCTTCATCCTCGCGGTCGCGCAACGGGCTCTCCGGACAAGCCGGGGCGTCAGCGCCCTGCAAGAGACGATGACGGTCGCGGAACTGCGCGCCGCGCTGGAGGCCGCCCGCGCGCTGGGTCTGGACGACCGGGCCGCACATGCCCCCGGCGCCAGCGCCCTGACACGGCCGAAACCCGTTTCGGTCAGGGGGGCAGGGCACCCCATGGGCAACATCCCGATCTTCTCGGCCCGCGCGAGTGACATTGGCAGGCCGCCTCGGCCATCAACTGGGGCGCACCGGCCAGAGATCCGGTCCCGTTGCGTCGTCAGGGTGTTCGAATCCGTGCCCGGTTGATGCTATATGCCGTCACGAACGCCGCGCCGCGCGGACTCGAATGCCCATCCTGCCGATCAACCACCAAGGAGTTTCCCATCGACGCTCATCTGCTTGCCGTCCTGATCCTGTCGCCCTTCGTGGTGGCGTTCCTCTACGCCGGCATCCACGAATACCTCCGGTTCAGATCGGAGGGCCGGGCGAGCTATGGCCTGGTCTTCGACGAAGAGACGGGAACCTCTTACGTGACCGGAATCGGCGAGGACCAGGAGGGGTTCGATCCGGAAGAGTTCAATCCCGACGCCTACAACGACCCCGACACCGCCGACGCGCCCGAGGACAGCCGGGGCTAGGCGTTTCGGTCTGCGCAGATTTCGGGTCGGTTTCCTGCGGCCGCCTGGCACCGCCATGGCAGGCCGTCTCGTCCTTGCCCGGCTTGGCCCCGATCTCGCCGGGCGCGCTTGCTGCCGATGTCCGGGAGCGCGCGCCTTGGCGCCCTCGCGCCTGTGGAGCGCGAACGCGGCCTCTCATGTCCTCACCATCGCGAGAGATCGCCTGACAGGGGCCATAGGTCAGCCCCTGCCAAGGAACGGGGGCGACAGGCGGACGTTGGGGAACAGAAGCGACAATGAAAGGAGACGACATGAAGGATGGTCTCAGTCCCGACCGCGCCCTGACCACCACGAACCCGGCCACGGAGGAGGCGCTGGAAACCTATCCCCTGATGACCGACGCAGAGATGGTGGCCGCGCTCGAAGCCTGTCATGCCGCCTTCGATCGGTGGCGGCTGGAAACGCACGCGGAGCGCGGCAAGGTTCTCAGGGCCATCGGGCGGGAGCTGCGCGAGCGCAAGGAAGACCTTGCCCTGCTGATGACGCGCGAGATGGGCAAACGGCTTCAGGACAGCCGCGACGAGGTCGATCTTTGCGCCGCGATCTGCGACTGGACCGCCGAGACCGGTCCCGAGGTTCTGGCAGACGAAGAGCGCAGCCTGCAGGATGGGCGCAAGGGCGTCATCGCCAAATCGCCGATCGGCGTTGTCTACGGCATTCAACCGTGGAACTTTCCGGCCTATCAGGCGGTACGCTATGCCATCGCGAACCTGATGGCGGGCAACGGCGTCCTGCTGAAGCATGCCGGCAATTGCACCGGCTCCGGCCTCCTGCTGCGCGACATCTTCGAGGATGCGGGCCTGCCGAAGAACCTCTTTACCGTCATGCTGATCGACCACGACCAGTCCGACGCGCTGATCGGGCACAGGCTCGTGCGCGGCGTCACCATGACCGGCAGCGCGGCGTCCGGCCGCAAGATCGCGGCCAAGGCCGGCGAGCACCTCAAGAAGACGGTGATGGAACTGGGGTCCAACGACGCCTATCTGGTGCTGGAAGACGCCGACATCGACCTCGCGGTCAAGACCTGCGTCGCGGGCCGGATCTACAACAATGGCCAGACCTGCGTGAATGCCAAGCGCTTCATCGTCACTGACAAGGTCTATGACGCCTTCGTCGAGGGCTATGTGAAGGCGATGGGCGATGTGACCCTGGGCGATCCCACCGAGGAGGAGACCGACCTCGGCCCCATGGCCCGCAAGGACCTGCGGGACACCTTGCACGAGCAGGTCGAAAAGTCCGTGGCGAAGGGCGCGAAGATCGCCGTGGGCGGCGAGATGCCCGCGCGCACCGGCTATTTCTACCCGGCGACCGTCCTGACGGACGTGGCCCCCGGCCAGCCGGCCTATGACGAGGAACTTTTCGGCCCCGTGGCCTCGGTGATCCGGGCCAGGGACGACGAGGACGCCATGCGCATTGCCAATGACAGCCGCTTCGGCCTTGGCGGCGGCATCTTCAGCCGAGACGAGGCGCGCGCGCGGAAGCTGGCGAAAGAACATTTCGACACCGGCATGGTGTTCATCAACCACTTCAACCTCGCCACGCCGGAAATGCCCTTCGGGGGCGTGAAGGACAGCGGCTATGGGCGCGAGCATGGCGGTTTCGGCATGACCGAGTTCATCAACGCCAAGGCGATCACCCTGCCTGGCTGATCGAGACGACGGGGGCCTCCGTCCCTCCGTGGCGGGGGCAGCCCGCGCCCGACGTCGGTCAGGCCGCGCCGATACTGGCCTGTGCGATCTCCGGAAGGCCCGGTATCGCCACCATGCAGACCTGATGGATGTCTCCGAGGCTGATGGACGGACCGTGGTCCGGGCGAGGGCTTGGTGATCCATGTCTTCTCGATCCAGCGCCTGCTGCCGCTGCCAAGGCCGCGCTGCGGGTCTGCAGCAAGAGCCTCTGGAGGGAGGTCCCGCCCAAGGGCGTCCGGGTGCTGCGCATGGCCGCCCCCGGCCGGATCGAGACCAGGGCCGCGATCCGGCTGGCCGGGCGCTTGGCCGCCGAGGCTGGCACAGAGCCTTGGGGCGGCCCACGAAGCGCCGGGAGATCGCCAGCCTCATCGCCGTCCTCGCCTCCGACCGCGCGACGGCCTTCACCGGCACCGAATATCTGATTGGTGGCGGCACGGTGCCGACCGCACGACCCGTCGCCGACAAGGGATGCGGACCATGTGCCCAAGGGATCTCTTTTCCCGGAGGCGCATGGAAAGAAGGTCAAGCGGGCATCTTGTGCCGTTCAGTTGTCCGCAGGCTCTTCCGGACGTGCTCGCCGCTCCGGACGGAACGCTGGATCGGGACGACCTGCCCCCTGGGAGCCTGCGGGGGCAGGGACGGCGTGCGGCGCCGTCCGCGACGAGACGGCGATCAGACGGCGCATCCGGGAGACGAGGGCTGCCGTCCCTCAGGGGATCGGTCCTCGTCTTGATATATTTCAACCGGTTAGTCAGGGGGGGGACAGGAATGGCCCGGCAACTGGACAACACCTCACCCCGTTTGGACAATAATTGCCTGTCGGGGCAGACGGAAACCGGCGCGCGCTCCGTAAGAGATGAGGAAGGCGGGCGGCACGGGGTCGTCCGGAAGCAACGACCGAAGGAGACCGAGATGGCATGGACTGTGACGAAGATGTCGACCGCGGCGCTGGCGATCGGGGCGGCGGCGATTCTGGGCCTGGCCGAGCCGGTGATGGCGCAACAGGGGCCCGGGGCCGGAGCGGGCGCCGGTATGGGCGCCGGAGCAGGAGTTGGTGCCGGAGCCGGAGCAGGTGCGGGCCGTCAGGGCAGGATGTTCGACCGCATGGATGCGGACGGCGACGGCGCGATCACGCTTGAGGAATTCACCGCCCGCGCACGGGCCCGCTTTGCCGATCTGGATACCGATGGCGACGGCAAGATCTCGGCCGAGGAGGCGCAGAAGCTCGGCCCGGCCGGACGCCAGGCGCGGGCAGCCGGTCAGGGTGGCGGTCAGGGCGGCAAGGGCGGTCCGGGCTGCGGCGGTCCGGGCATGCACGGCATGCAGGGCGGTCATCACGGCATGCATCGCGGCGCCGGGATGCAGGGCGGCTGCGGCATGGGTCAAGGCATGGGCATGGGGCACGGAATGGGGCCGGGCATGGGCATGGGCGGCCAAGGCATGGGCATGCCCGGGGCCTGTGGCGGGCGCGGTGCCGGGATGCAGGGGCCGGGGCCGATGGGCGGCGGCTACGGCATGTTCGGCGGGCTCGAGGGCACCGGGCCGATGGGCTATGGCGGCTTCGGCGATCCGACGCTCAGCCCCGAGGACCGCGCCGAGCGCGCCCAGCGGCTGGTCGACATGATGGATGCCGATGGCGATGGCCTGCTCAGCCCCGAGGAACTGGCCCAGCGGCCGGGTCCGGCGATGATGTTCAACCGGATCGACGCCGATGGCGACGGCGTGCTGACGCAGGAGGAATTCGAGACCGCTCTCGAAAAGTTCCGCGCCTTCATGCGCGACCAGCGTCAGGTCCCCGCGCAGTAAGGCGCTGACGCGGTGCGGGCGGGGAGAACCCGCCCGCTTGCCGCGCCCCGTGCCACGGAGTAGGCCAGAGGCAGGATGCACATGCCCTTCGACGCCGCAGATCAGGACACGGACGAGGCGCTGCTTCTGGCCTATGGCCGGGGCGACGCCCGGGCCGCGCGCGTGCTGACGTTGCGGTTGACGCCCTGGGTTCTGGCCTATGCGCGCAGGCTTCTGCGCGACGCCGCCGAGGCCGAGGACGTGGCGCAGGAGGCGATGCTGCGGCTCTGGCGGATCGCGCCCGACTGGCGGAGCGGCGAGGCCAAGGTGACGACCTGGCTCTATCGCGTCGTCACCAACCTGTGCACGGACCGGCTGCGGCGGCGGCGGGGCGCGGCGCTCGACGCGGTGCCCGAGCCGGTCGATGACAGCCCGGGGGCCGAGACCCGGCTGCAGCAGGCGGCGCGGGTGGCGGCGCTGGACGCAGCACTGGCAGGGCTGCCGGACCGGCAGCGGCAGGCGGTGATCCTGAGGCATATCGAGGGGCTTTCGAATCCCGAGATCGCCGCCATTCTCGAGATCGGCACCGAGGCGGTCGAAAGCCTGACCGCGCGGGGCAAGCGGGCGCTGGCCCAGGCTCTGGCCGGGCGGCGCGAGGAATTGGGGTTCGACGATGACTGACCCGAGGATGAACGACCACGAGATCGAGGCGCTGTTCGCGGCCGCCCGCGCCGAGCGGGCCGAGCCCTCGGCGGCGCTGATGGCGCGGATCATGGACGACGCGATGATCGCGGCGGCGGAGGCTGCCGCCCCGCGGCCGGTTGCGGCGCAGACGGGGCGGCGCGGGCTGCTGGCGGTTCTGGTCGCGGCGATCGGCGGCTGGCCTGCGCTGGCCGGGGTCGCGACCGCGGGGGTCTTCGGGCTCTGGATCGGCTATGCCGGGCCGGGCGATGTCGGTACGCTGACCGCCACGATCCTCGGCTCGGCCTATGGGCCGAACGACCTGGTCCCAAGCCTCGACACCTATCTGACGGAGGGATGAGCATGTCCGATCCTGCCGCATCCGCAGCGCCGCGGCGCCGGAGCTGGTTGCGTCCGGCGCTGGGCCTGAGCCTGGCGCTGAACGTGCTGCTTCTGGGGCTGATCTGCGGCGCCCTGCTGGGGCACCGGCCGGGCGGCGGTCCCGACGATCCCGGGGCGATGATGGCGCTTGGTCCCTACGGGCGGGCTCTGGACGAGGCCGACCGCGCGGCGATTCGCGAGGCGCTGCGCACCGAGGCGCCGCGCTTCCGGCAGGAACGGCGCGAGGTCCGGCAAAGCTTCCGCGACCTGCTGGCGGCGCTGCGGGCCGAGCCGTTCGATGCGGCGCAGGTGTCGAGCCTGCTCGACCGGCAGGAGCGGGGGGTGCAGTCCCATGTCGATCTGGTGCGGCAACTGATGATCGACCGGCTTGCCACGATGAGCCAGGCCGAGCGCGCGGCCTTCGCCGACCGGCTGGAAGCCGTGCTGCGGCGCGGCCCCCCGCGCCATGACCACAGGGACCGGGGCGGTCCGCCCTCCGATCCGTGAACCCCGAGCCCTGAAGCCCGAGCCCGCCTGGGCGTTTCGGCATCTTCCGGCAGCAAGCGTGATCGCGCAGTCTAGGGGCCAGGCATTGGCCGGGCCCGCCCTGTCGGTATGCGTCGTCGGTATGCGTCCCGGGGCCGGCTGCGCGCGCAGCCGGCCCCGATCGCCTTGTCCCGGATGCACTCGAGGGTGCTGCGCGGACTTTCTCAGGCGGCGCTTCGCGACATCTCGACCGTGTTGCGCCCGGCGGCCTTGGCGCCGTAAAGCGCCCGGTCGGCCTGATCCATCAGCCCGCGCACCTGCGCGTCGATATCGGGCGCGCCGGACATCAGCCTGCGGCCATCGCCCAGCGCGACGCCCACGCTGATCGTCACCCGGATCTCGCCCGCCCCGCCCGGCAGCGCCACGGGACGGCACTCGATCGCCTGGCGCAGCCGCTCGGCGGCGGTGCAGGCGCGGTCGGTATCGGTCTCGGGCAAGGCCACCAGGAATTCCTCGCCGCCGATCCGGGCCACCAGATCGATCGCGCGCAGGTTCTCTTTCAGCCGCCGCGCCACCTCGACCAGCACCGCGTCGCCCGAGCCGTGGCCATAGCGGTCGTTGACCAGCTTGAAGCGGTCGATGTCGAGGATCATCAGCGCAAAGCTGCGCCCGGTCTCGGCCGCGCGTTCGGCGATCCGCGCCAGATGGGGCAGCGCGTAGCGGCGGTTGAAAAGCCCGGTCAGCGGGTCGGTCACGGCCAGCCGGAGGCCATCTTCGAGCGTCGCCCGCAGCCGGTCCGACTGGGTCTTGCGACGGATCTGCATCTTGATCCGAAGCGCCAGTTCCTGCGCGTCCATCGGGTCGGCGATCAGGTCGTTGGCGCCCAGATCGAGCGCCATCGCCGCGGTTTCGCGCGCCGATTCCGGCACCACGATCAGGATCGCGGCATCGCGCGATCCGGGATGGGCGCGCAATTCGCTGACCAGCCGCAGCCCGGCGCCCTCGGGCGACAGATCGGCATCGACCACGTAGACATCGGGTCTGGGCGCCCCGGGCACCGGGTTCAGCGCCTCGGCCCGGCTGAGCACCGTCAGGCTGTCCGAGATCTGCGGCACCAGCGCCGCGCGCCAGGCCCGCGCCCGGCGCGGGTCGCTGGCGATCAGCGCCACCAGCCCGGGCGGGATGAACCCCGGCGCGGCCTCGCCGAAGCCCAGAACCTGATCGGTCCCGTTCCGGAGCGCCAGTTCCTCGGCGGTCTCCCGGGCCCGCAACAGGCTGCGCACCCGGGCCAGCAGGATCATCTCGTCCAGCGGTTTCGACAGGAACTCGTCGGCCCCGGCCTCCAGCGCGCGCATCTTGGTTTCGGGCGCCCGGCCCGCGGTCACCACGATCAGCGGGATCGAGGCGGTCTCCCGGCCGGATTTCAGCATCCGGCAGAGATCGGTTCCGTCGATGTCGGGCAGCCCCATGTCCAGAAGGATCAGGTCCGGACGTTCGGCGCGCGCCACCTCGAGGGCCGTCCGGCCGTCGCTGGCCTGAAGGACCTGGTAATGAGCGTTGCGAAGACGAACCTTCATCACGATCCGGTTGGTCGCAACGTCATCCACGATCAGTATTCGGCGAGACATTGGCTCTCCACAGCAAAGGCTCTCCGCAGGACTCGCGTTTGGGAACCATTTACTCTGTTTTCGGGGTTCATCTTTGAGACGTATTCGTTAACAAACCCTTTAACCTTCTGCAGAGTGTGATCCCATGCAAGATTTTGCCGAGACTGTGGCGCTTGAGGCGCTGGCCTGGCTGGTCGGCGACGACGATCTGCTGCCGGTTTTCCTTGGGGCAACCGGCGCCAGCGCGGAGGATCTGCGCAGCCGGGCGTCGGAAACCGACTTTCTGGCGTCGGTTCTGGACTTTATCTTGCTGGACGATGCCTGGGTGATGCGATTCTGCGAGTCGGCCGGCCTGCCGGGCGAGGCGGTGCTGAGGGCGCGCGCCGGGCTCCCGGGCGGGGCCGATCCGCACTGGACCTGACGGCAGGGTTTTTTCATTGCTTTTGCGTCCGGAAATGCTTGCGGCCGGGCTTTTGGGCCCGCAGAACGGGCCGGGGCAGACAGGAACCGGCATGGGCAAGATTTCGGCAGTCCTTTTCGACAAGGACGGGACGCTTTTCGATTTCCAGCGCAGCTGGGCGGGCTGGGCTCTGGATCTTCTGACCGAGCTTTCGGACGGCAGTCCGGCGCGCCGCGCGGCGCTGGCCGATGCGCTGGGCTTCGATCTCTGTGCGGCGCGGTTCCGGCCCGAAAGCCCCGTGGTCGCGGGCACGACGGACGATGTGGTGCGGCTGATGCTGCCCTATCTGCCGGGCTGGACGGGGCCGGCGCTGGGCGCCTATCTGACCGAGGCTTCGGCCCAGGCGCCGATGGTGCCCGCGGTCGATCTGGGGCCGCTGCTGGCGGGACTGGCGGCGCGCGGCCTGGCGCTTGGGGTCGCGACCAACGATGCCGAGGCCCCGGCGCTGGTCCAGCTCGAGGCGGCGGGCGTGCGCCGGGCCTTCGATTTCGTCGCGGGCTTCGACAGCGGGCACGGCGCCAAGCCCGGGCCGGGGCAGGTGCTGGCCTTCGCCGAGGCGACGGGCCGCCGCCCGGCCGAGGTGCTGATGGTGGGCGACAGCCGCTTCGATCTGGCCGCCGGGCGCGCCGCGGGCGCGTCGACCGCCGCGGTGCTGACCGGCACCGCCTGCGCCGAGGAGCTTTGCGATCTCGCGGGCGTCGTGCTGCCCGATATCGGCGCCTTGCCCGCCTATCTGGACCGGCTTGGGGCCGGAGCCGCCTGAGCCGGCGGGAAGGGTGTCCGGCGGTCTGGCCGGGGGCAGGGGGCGGCGCTATGGTCGCCCGACAGTCTGAACGGAGGCAGCGATGGCAGAAGCGGCAGAGGTCCGGCCGGGGCGGTGGATGCTGGGCGGTCTGGGCGCCCTGGCCGGGCTGGCGGCCTGGGTCCTTTTCGGCGTCCTGCCTCAGCCCATGGCGGCGATGGGCCTCGCGCGGCTGCATCTGTTTCTGGCGGCCTTCGCGACGGCCTTTTTCGGGGCGGGGCTGGCCATGGCCGGAGTGCTGCGGCCGGGGCGGGCGCTGGGCGCGGCCGCCGGTCTGGGGTTGCCGCTGGCGGGGCTGCTGACCTGGGCGAGCCTCCGCTTCGATACGGTCGCGGCCCTTTTGGGCGACGATGTCGCGGTGCCCGCTTTCGCGGCGCTGCTGGTGCTGGCGACGCCCTTCGCGATCACGGGGCTGTCGCCCGGGGCGCGCTGGTTCGACTATGCGGCGCTGTTCACCCGGGCCTGGCAGATCGTGGTGCGGATGGCCGCGGCCTGGCTTTTCGTCGGGCTGGTCTGGGGCATCCTGTTTCTGTCGAACGCGCTGTTCGGACTGGTCGGCATCGGGGTCATCGACTGGCTGCTCGATGTCGAGGCGGTGCCCTATCTGGTGACCGGACTGACGCTGGGGGTTGCGCTGGCGGTGGTGGGCGAGCGGTCCGATTACGTCTCGCCCGATCTGGTGCTCGGGCTCTTCCGGCTGCTGCTGCCGGTGGTTCTGGCGGTGGTCGCGGTGTTTCTGGCAGCACTTCCGGCGCGGGGGATCGGGCAGCTTTTCGGAGGGCTTTCGGCGGCCTCGATCCTGATGGCGATGGTGTTCGGCGCGGTCACGCTGATCTCGTCGGCCGCCGATGCCGAGGACGGACGGCTGCGCCTTGGCGCGGTGACCGGCTGGAGCGCGCGGCTTCTGGCGCTGCTGCTGCCGTTTCTTGCGGGGCTTGCGGGCGTTGCGGTCGCGCTGCGGCTGCGCCAGTACGGCGCGACGCCGGACCGGCTGCTGGCGGCCGCGCTGGCGGTGCTGGCGATGGGCTATGGGCTTGGCTATGCAGGGGCCGTGCTCGGGGCGCGGGGCTGGGCCGCACGGGTGCGGCGGGTCAACGTGGCCATGGCACTGGCGGCGGCGGCGCTGGCGGCGGCACTTCTGACGCCCGTGTTCGATCCGCAGCGGATTTCGGCCGCCAATCAGCTCGCGCGCTATGACAGCGGCCGGGTGGCCGCCGACCGGCTGGATCTGTGGACGCTGGGCCATGACTGGGGCCGGGCCGGGCGTGCGGCGCTCGACCGGCTGGCAGAGCGGGCCGGGGGGGACCCGAAGCTGGCCGAACAGCTTGCGGCGCTGGACACCGCCGAGACCCGCGCCGATTTCGAGGTGGCGCGGAGCGGCTCGGACATTGCGGCCGTCCGGGCCGGTCTGGCCCGGACTCTGCCGGTGCGCCCGGCCGGGGCGGCGCTGCCCCAAGGGTTCCTGTCGAGCCTGCGGCCCTGGGAGCTGCAGCAGATCGCCGAGGCCTGCAAGGCGCGCACGCCCCAGGGCAATCCGGCCTGCGTCGCGCTGCTGGCCGATCTTTCCCAGGACCGGCCCGGCGACGAGATCCTCATTCTGGCGCAAAGCCCGGGCGAGGGGCCCTTGCTGCGCGCCTATTTCGCCGATGGCGACAGCTTCTCGATGCGCAGTCCCGATTACGTCGGCGGCGACGATCTTTACCGCGACGCGGCCGCTGCCATCGACGCCCTGCTGGCGGGGCGCTACGACCTGCGGCCGATGCGGCTGAACGCGGTCGAGGTCGAGGGCCGGACCCTGTTTTTCGGTCGTTAAGTCCCGGTGCCGCAGCGGCACTTCGGGTCCGTTTGCCATTTCTTAAGGCGGCGCGCTGAGGATCGCCCAGGCCAATCATCCAGGAGTGGGCCAGTTCGTATGCACGGGCTGATCAATCGCGCTATTCATTTCTTTCTTGCCGACACCTACGGCCGTCAGGTGTGGGGCGAGATTGTGCGCGATGCCGGGCTGGAACGCCATGCCTTCGAGTCGATGCTGAGCTATGACGACAAGACCACCGATGCGCTTCTGATCGCGGCCAGCGCCCGGCTTTGCCTGCCGCGCGCCATGCTGCTGGAAGACCTGGGCACCTATCTCGTGTCGCATCGCGCGCTGGAACCGGTCCGCCGCCTGCTGCGCTTCGGCGGCGAGACATTTCTCGAGTTCCTGTTCTCGCTCGAGGATCTTCCCGACCGCGCCCGGCTGGCGGTGCCCGATCTCGACCTGCCCGAGCTGCGCCTGGCCGAAGACGTCTCGGACGGGTTCAAGCTCGACTGTCGCGGCGGCTGGCCCGAGGCGTTCTATATCCTGCAGGGCCTGTTGCGGGCGATGGCGGACGATTACGGCGCGCTGGTCCTGCTCGACCCGCTGGAAGAGCGGCCCGATGGCGGGCTTCTCGGGGTGCGCCTGCTGGATACCTCCTTCTCGGCCGGGCGCAGTTTCTCGCTGAAAGGGCCGATGGCATGAACCTGCCGCTCGATCCCCGGCCGCGCGACCGTGTGCTGGGCTTGCCCGGGGCCTCGCTCGACCGGCTGATGCCGATGCATGTCTGGATCAGTGCCACCGGCGATGTGGTCCGCACCGGACCGACCCTGCCGCGGCTGGCCGGAGGGCCGGTGACCCTGCGGCCCTGGACCGAGGTCGTGACCCTGCGCCGGCCGCGCCCGACGATGCGGCTGGAAGAGCTGTTGCGGATGCAGGGGGTGGCGCTGAAATTCACCTTGAACGCGGCGCCCGAGATCGCGCTGAAGGGGCTGGTGGTGCCCTTGCCCGGCGGGGCGGCGCTGTTGAACCTGTCGCTCGGGATCTCGCTGATCGAGGCGGTCGGGCGGTTCGACCTGACCCTGTCCGATTTCGCACCGACCGACCTGGCGGTCGAGCTCTTGTATCTGAACGAGGCCAAGACCGCCGTCGCGGGCGAATTGCGGCGGCTGGCGCTGCGGCTGAACGGGGCCCGCGTCACCGCCGAGGTGGAGGCCGCGACCGACACGCTGACCGGGCTGGCCAACCGGCGCGCCTTCGACGAGGCGCTGATGCGGCTTTCGGCCAGCGGGCTGCCCTTTGCGCTGCTGCAGCTGGACCTCGATCTGTTCAAGGCGGTCAATGACAGCCATGGCCATGCCGCGGGCGATGCCGTGCTGCGGGCGGTGGCCGCGGTGCTGCGCGGCCATTGCCGCGGCCGCGATGTGGTGGCGCGGGTCGGCGGCGACGAATTCGTGATCCTGATGGTCGATTTCACCGACAGGGCGAAGCTGTCGGACAATGCCGCGCGGCTGATCGCGCGGCTCGAACAGCCGATGCAGGTGCAGGAGACCGAATGCCGGATCTCGGCCAGCATCGGAATCGCGCTGGCGACCCGGCAACGCCATCCCTCGCCCGAGGTGCTGCTGCAGGAAGCCGATATCGCGCTTTACGAATCCAAGCGCCGGGGCCGGGGCCGGGTGACCTTCTACGACGACTGGCTGGAACGGCGCCGGTCGGCCAACGGCGACACCGGCTGACCGGACCGGGCGGACCGGTTCGCGGCGCATGAAAAACGCCCGGTCCTGCGGCCGGGCGTTTCGTTGTCCTGGGGGCGGGCGAGCCGCTACTTGGCCATCTTGCCCCCGGCGATCTTGCGGATCGCGGTATAGAAGAGCGGCACGAAGAGCACCCCGAGGATCGTCGCGCTGAGCGTCCCGCCCAGAACCCCCGAGCCGATGGCGTTGCGCCCGCCCGAGCCCGCGCCCGAACTCAGCACCAGCGGCAGCACGCCGAGGCTGAAGGCCATCGAGGTCATGATGATCGGGCGGAACCGCTGTTGCGCGGCCTGAACGATGGCCTCGAACAGGCTGTCGCCCGCCTCCTGCCGGTCGCGCGCGAATTCCACGATCAGGATGGCGTTCTTGCCGGTCAGGCCGATCACCGTCAGCAGCGCCACCTGGAAGAACACCCCGTTCTCGAAATGCCCGAGCCAGGCCCCCAGCAGCGCCCCCAGAACCCCGATCGGCATGGCCAGCATCACCGCGAAGGGGATCGCCCAGCTTTCGTAAAGCGCGGCGAGGCACAGGAACACCGCCGCCAGCGACAGCGTGTAGAGCAAGGGCGCCTGACTGCCGGATTCGCGTTCCTCGAGCGAGAGCCCGGTCCAGGCGATGGCGAAGCCCGGCGGCAACTGGCTGGCCAGCCGCTCCATCTCGGCCATGGCCTCGCCGGTGGTCACGCCCGCGGCGGGCGAGCCCTGCAGCTGCATCGAGGGCATGCCGTTATAGCGGTTCAGGCCCTGGGGGCCGAAGTCCCAGCTGGCGGTCGAGATGTTCGAGAAGGGCACGAGCCCGCCCGAGTCGTTGCGCACCCGCCAGAGCTCGATGTCCTCGGGGGTTGCCCGGGCATCGGGCTCGCCCTGCACATAGACCCGCTTGATCCGCCCGCGGTCGACGAAATCGTTGACGTATTGCCCCGCCCAGGCGACCGAGAGCAGATTGCCCACATCGGTCGCCGACAGCCCCATCGCACCGGCTGCGCGCCAATCTATATCCAGATTGAACTGGGCCGCATCCTCCAGCCCGTTGGGCCGGATCGATCCGATCAGCGGGCTTTGCGAGGCCATGCCCAGAAGCTGGTTGCGCGCGGCCAGCAATTCCTCGTGGCTCTGGCCGCTGCGGGCCTGCAGGTAGAAGTCGAAGCCCGAGACGTTGCCAAGCTCGATCACCGAGGGCGGCACGATCGGGAACACCATCGCGTCCTGGATCTGGCTGAAGGCGCCGAAGGCACGCCCGGCGATGGCCTGCACGCTTTGCGACGGGTCCTGCCGGTCGTCCCAGTCCTTGAGCTGGACGAAGCCGATCCCCATGTTCTGCCCCCGCCCGGCGAAGGAGAAGCCCACCACCGTGAAGACCGAGTCGACGTTGTCGGTTTCGGCGGTCAGGAAGTAGTTCTGGATCTGCTTGGCAACCTCCTCGGTGCGCTGGGCGCTGGCGCCGGTCGGCCCCTGAACCAGCGTGAAGAGGATGCCCTGATCCTCGTCGGGCAGAAAGCCGGTCGGCGTCCGGAGGAAGAGCAGCGCCATCACCGCGGCCAGCGCGAGATAGACCACCCCCACCCGCAGCGGCCGCCGCACGATCCAGCCCACGGTGGACCCGTAGCCTCCGGCGAGCTTCTCGAAGAAGATGTTGAACCAGCCGAAGGGCCCGCGATGGGTGTGGACCGCATCCTTCGAGCGCAGGATCGAGGCGCAAAGCGCGGGCGTCAGGGTCAGCGCGACCAGCACCGACAGACCCATCGCCGAGACGATGGTCACCGAGAACTGCTGGTAGATGACCCCGGTCGAGCCGCCGAAGAAAGCCATCGGAATGAACACCGCCGACAGCACCAGCGCGATCCCGACCAGCGCCCCGGTGATCTGGCCCATCGACTTGCGCGTGGCCTCGCGCGGCGTCAGGCCCTCTTCCTCGATGATCCGTTCCACGTTCTCGACCACGACGATGGCGTCATCGACCAGAAGCCCGATGGCCAGCACCATGGCCAGCATGGTCAGCGTGTTGATCGAATAGCCGAAGATCGACAGGATGCCGAACGTGCCCAGCAGCACCACCGGCACCGCAAGCGTGGGGATCAGCGTGGCCCGGATGTTCTGCAGGAACAGCAGCATCACCAGGAACACGAGGATGATCGCCTCGAACAGCGTCTTGACCACCTCTTCGATCGAGATCTTCACGAAGGGGGTGGTGTCGAAGGGGATCACATATTCGACGTTTTCGGGAAAGAACTCGGAGAATTCCTCGATCTTCGCCTTGACCCGTTCGGCGGTGTCGAGCGCGTTGGCGCCCGAGGCCAGCCGGATCGCCATGCCCGCCGCCGGTTGGCCGTTGCGGTTGGCGATGGTCGAGTAGTCCTCGGCGCCGATCTCGACCCGGGCGACATCCTTCAGTAAAACAAGTCCCCCGTCGGTTTCGGCGCGCAGCACGATCTGCTCGAAATCCTCGGGCGTCGACAGGAGCGACTGCGCGGTGATCGTGGCGTTCAGCTGCTGGCCCTCGGGCGCGGGCAGTTCGCCGAAGGCCCCGGCCGAGATCTGCGCGTTTTCCGCCGAGACCGCCGAGACCACGTCCGCGGGCGTCATGTCATAGGCGGCCAGCTTGGACGGGTCGAGCCAGATCCGCATCGCGTATTGCGCGCCGAAGACCTGGACCTCGCCCACGCCCTGGATCCGGGCGAATTCGTCGACGAGGTTCGATTCCATGTAGTCCGACAGGTCGACCTGTTCGAGCGAGCTGTCCTTCGAGATCAGCGCGACCACCATCAGGAAGCTGGCCGAGGACTTGCGCACGGTCACGCCCTGGCGCTGCACCGTATCGGGCAGCAGCGCGGTCGCCTGGGACAGCTTGTTCTGGACCTGCACCTGGGCGATGTCGGGGTCGGTTCCGGTCTCGAAGGTCAGCTCGATCGAGGAGGTCCCGGCCGAGGTCGAGGAGGACGAGATGTAGCGCAGCCCGTCGAGGCCGGTCATCTGCTGTTCGATCACCTGGGTCACGGTGTTGGCCACCGTCTCGGCCGAGGCGCCGGGATAGGTGGCCGACACCGTCACGTTCGGCGGCGCGATCTGCGGATATTGCGCGATCGGCAGCGACGAGATCGACAGCAGGCCGATCCCCATGATCAGGATTGCGATGACCCAGGCGAAGACCGGGCGGTCGATGAAGAAACGGGCCATGACTTGGGTTCCCTGCCGATCAGTTGCCTTGGGCCGGCTGGCCACCCTGGCCGTTGCCGCCGGTGCTGTCGCCGCCGCCGGTGCCGTCATCGCCGTTCGTCTGGGCGCCGCGCTCCTGCGGGGTCACGGCCGCGCCGGGCTGGACCTTCTGCAGCCCCGCGACGATCACCCGGTCGCCATCGGCCACGCCGTCGGTGACGATCCAGTCGGTGCCGCTGTCGCGCAGCACGGTCAGCACACGGGATTCGACCACGTTGTCGGCGGTGACGACCATCGCGGTCGGACGGCCGCGCGTGTCGCGGCCGACGGCTTCCTGCGGCACCAGGATCGCGTTCGGCACGACGCCCTGGGGCATTTCGGCCTGCACGTACATGCCGGGCAGCAGCAGCCCCTCGGGGTTCGAGAAGTTCATCCTGAGCAGGATCACGCCGGTCTGTTCGTCGACATGGGGTTCGGCCGCGGTCAGCGTGCCCTCATGTTCATAGGTGCTGCCATCGGGCAGGCTGAGCTGGACCGAGACATCGGCATCGGCCAGTGCCTCCTCGGTATGGCCGCGGCGCCAGCGCACCAGTTCGGCCGCAGACATCGTCACGTCTACATAGACCGGGTCGAGCGTGCGGATCACCGCCAGCGGGGTGGACTGACCGGCGGTCACAAGCGAGCCCCGGGTGGTCAGCGACCGGCCGACCGTGCCCGACAGCGGCGCCTTGATCGTGGTCCGTTCCAGATCGATCTGCGCGGTCAGAAGCTGGGCCTCGGCCACCTGCAGCGCGGCCGCCGCCGAGTCGCGCTGGGCGACCGCGTCGTCCACGGTCTGTTCGCTGGCGACACTGCGATTGAGCAGCGCCTCGACCCGCTTGGCGTCCTTCTCGGCGGCCTTCAGATTGGCCTGGGCCTGGGCCACCGAGGCCTTGGCCGCAGCGACCTGCGCCTCGTAGGAAGCCGGGTCGATGGAATAAAGCGCGTCGCCCAGCTCGACCTCGGCGCCTTCCTCGAACAATCGGTCGATGATGATGCCCGCCACCTGCGGGCGAACCTCTGCCACGCCCGAGGCCACCACGCGTCCGGGAAGCCGGGTCCGGAGCGTGACGTCGCCCGAATGCAGCGTCACCACGGTCACGGCCGGCGGCGGGCGGTCGCCGCCGCCTCCGGGTGCCTGCGCCTGTGCCGCGGCGGCGCCGAGCGCCAGGACCACGGCAAGAAGGGGAAAGACGGCCCGGACGGGTCGCGGACAGGATCGCGGCATGGCGGAGCTCCTCTCGGGGCTGGGGAATTCGGTCGGACGGATTTACAAAACCTTCGAGTTTCGGTATTTGCTTCCGCGCATTTCTGCAACATCAAACTGCAATGCGGATATGACAGGAACCTTAATCCGGGGACAGTGGTCTTGAACCGATGCGAAGATGCACCAAAGCGAGGCCGCCCGCTGCAGATGACCGCTCTCGAACGCGAGACGGTGATTCTGGATGCGGCCGAGCGGGTGCTGCTGGAGCAGGGGCTGACCGGCACCACGATGGCCGCGGTGGCGGGCGCCGCCGGCATGTCGAAGCGCACGCTTTATGCGGTCTTCGACGGGCGGACCGCGCTGTTCGCGGGGGTGCTGCGGCGGCTCCGGGTCCGGGTGGTCCGGCCGCTCGATCCGCCGGATCTGGCGCTGCCGCTGCCGGATCGCCTGCGTCGGCTGCTGGGACCGGATCTGGCGCCCGGCATCTGTGCGGCACCGCTGGAGCTTTTGCGCGCGACCCTTGCCGAGGCAACCAGTGACTCCGATCTGGTCGAATTGCTGCTGGAGGAAGGGCCGCGCACCTTCCGCCGCGAGATCCGCAAGGAACTCGACCGCGCCGTCGAGCGCGGCGAGATCCGGCTGAGCGATACCGGGAAGGCGGCCGAACTGCTGCTGGACATGGCGCTGCCCTGCACGCTGGAAGACCTGCTGTGCAAGGGCTGCGGCGTGACCGACGATGTCGACAGCATTCGCGGGCGGATCGATCTTGCGGTCGATGTCTTCCTCTCGGGCGCGGACGGTCGCGTCTGAGCGCGCGGCGCCGGGGTTCTCCTGTCTCTTCCTGTCCTGCCGGTTTGGCGATAGCAATTGGTTAACGATTGCAGGACCCAAGGAGGCAAACGCGATGAAGCATATCCTGGCCATCGATCAGGGCACGACCTCGAGCCGCGCGATCCTGTTCGACACGGATCTTTCGGTCACCGCCACCGCTCAGGAGGAATTCGAGCAGCATTACCCGGCCAGCGGCTGGGTCGAGCACGATGCCGACGACCTCTGGACCTCGACCGCGGGGACCAGCCGCGAGGTGATCGAGCGTGCCGGACTGGGTCCGGAGGATATCGCCGCCATCGGCATCACCAACCAGCGCGAGACGACGCTGGTGTGGGACCGGGCGACCGGCCGCCCGGTGCACAATGCCATCGTCTGGCAGGACCGGCGCACCGCCGATCTGTGCCGGGACCTGCGTGAGCAGGGCTGCGAAGCGCAGGTGACCGAGATCACCGGGCTGCTGCTCGACCCTTACTTTTCGGCCACAAAGCTCAAGTGGATCCTCGACACTGTCGAGGGCGCGCGGGCGCGGGCCGAGGCGGGCGAACTGGCCTTCGGCACCGTCGACAGCTGGCTGGTGTGGCGGCTGACCGGGGGCAAGGTGCATGTCACCGACGCCACCAATGCCGCGCGGACGATGCTGTTCGACATCCGCAAGGGCGTCTGGTCCGAGGACATGTGCCGGATGCTCGACATCCCGATGGCGATGCTGCCCGAGGTGCGGGACTGCGCCAGCGATTTCGGCATGACCCGGCCCGATCTTTTCGGCCGCGAGATCCCGATCCTGGGGATCGCGGGCGACCAGCAGGCGGCGACCATCGGTCAGGCCTGCTTCCGGCCCGGCATGCTGAAATCGACCTATGGCACGGGCTGTTTCGCGCTGCTGAACACAGGCGACGCCCCGGTCGCCTCGAAGAACCGCCTGCTGACCACCATCGCCTATCAGATGGACGGCAAGCGCACCTATGCGCTGGAGGGCTCGATCTTCATCGCGGGCGCGGTCGTGCAATGGCTGCGCGACGGGCTGCAGGTGATCCGCTCTGCGGCCGAGACGCAGGGGCTCGCGGAACGGGCCGATCCCGGTCAGGATCTGGTGCTGGTGCCCGCCTTCACGGGGCTTGGCGCGCCCTACTGGAACGCCGACTGCCGGGGCGGGGTCTTCGGGCTGACCCGCAATTCGGGGCCTGCCGAATTCGCCCGGGCCGCGCTGGAATCGGTCGGCTACCAGACCCGCGACCTGCTGGAGGCGATGCGGGCCGACTGGTCGGCCGAGGGCGATACCGCGCTGCGTGTCGATGGCGGCATGAGCGCGTCGGACTGGGCGATGCAGTTCCTGGCCGACATTCTGGGCGCCCCGGTCGACCGGCCGAAGGTGCTGGAGACGACGGCGATGGGCGCGGCCTGGCTCGCGGGCCAGCGCGCGGGGCTTTACCCGGCGATGGCCGAGTTCGGCGAGACCTGGGCGCTGGACCGGAGCTTCACTCCCGCGATGGAGTCAGATGAGCGCGAGGCGCGCTATGGCCGCTGGAAACGCGCGGTCGCGGCGGTTCAGGCAGTCTGAGCGTGACAGCCTTCGACTTCGCCGGGCCGGGTCGCATCGTCTTCGGCCGGGACCGGGCGGCCGAGGCGGTGCCCGCGCTTCTGGGCTGGGGCCGGCGCATCCTGCTGGTGCGGGGCGGGTCGGTGGCCTTTGCCGACCGGCTCGCGGCCGATCTGGCCGGGGCGGGCGCCAGGGTCTGCCAGATCCGCGGCCGGGGTGAGCCCGATCTGCCAGGGCTCGAGGCGGCGCTGGCCGAGGCGCGGGCCTTCGCGCCCGAGGCGGTGGTGGCCATCGGCGGCGGTGCGGTCATCGATCTGGGCAAGGCGCTGGCGGCACTGGTGCCCTCGGACCGGCCGGTGCTCGACCATCTAGAGGTGGTGGGCGCCGGTCTGCCGCTGCCGCGCGCGCCCTTGCCCTTTGCCGCTTTGCCCAGCACCGCCGGAACCGGGGCCGAGGCCACGCGCAACGCGGTCATCGGGGTGCCCGGGGCGGGCCGCAAGGTCAGCCTGCGCGACATCCGCATGCTGCCCCGTCTGGCGCTGGTCGACCCGGCCCTGACCGACGGCTGCCCGCCTGAGGTGACGCTGGCCTCGGGGCTCGATGCCATCGTGCAGGTGATCGAGCCCTATCTTTCCTGCCGCGCGACGCCCCTGACCGATGCGCTGTGCGCCGCGGCGATCCCCGAGGGGCTGGCGGCGCTGCCGCGGCTGATGGCGGCCGAGGACCCGGCGGCGCGGGAGGCGATGGCGCGGGTCAGCCTCACCGGTGGGCTGGCGCTGGCCAATGCCGGGCTCGGTGCGGTGCACGGGCTTGCGGGCGTGATCGGCGGGCGGACCGGGGCGGCCCATGGCGCGATCTGCGGCCGCTTGCTGGTGCCGGTCCTGCGCGCCAACCGTGCCGCGCTGGACGGGGCCGGGGGCGATCCCGCCCGGATCGAGCGGGTTCTGGACTGGATCGGCGCGGCCTTCGGCGGGCAGGGCGCGGAGGCGCTGGACCGGTTCGCGGACTGGATCGCGGCCTCGGGCCTGCCGCCCTTGCCAGAGATGGACCGCGCGGCGGTGGCGGCCGAGGCGCTGGGCTCGTCCTCGATGAAGGGCAATCCGGTGCCACTTTCGGCGGCGACGCTGGCCGCGGTGCTGGCCGAGGCCTGAGCGGGTCCGGGGCGGCCGGGGCAAGCCGGTCTGTTCGGTCCGGTCTGTTCGGTCCGGTTGCGTCTGGCCGATTGGTCCGGGGCGACTGGTGCGGGGCGGTCGGGTCTGGCCGGTCCGCCAATCTGTCACCCGGGCAGTCTTGCGAACAGGACGTCCGGCGAACGACACGTCCGGTGATCAGGCGGTCGACTGATCAGGCGGTCTGGCGCGTCTGATCGAGCGCGTAGGCCACCAGATCGGCCTCGCTCAGCGGGCGGGCGAACAGGTAGCCCTGCAGCACGTTGCAGCCGATGCCGCGCAGGATGTCGGCATGGGCCTGGGTCTCTACCCCTTCGGCGACGGTGCCGATGCCCAGCGTCTCGGCGATCTCGACGATGGCGCGCACCAGGTTGCGGGCCTGCGGGTCGCGCGCGGCGGGCGAGACGATCCGCCGGTCGATCTTCAGCGCCGAGGGGCGGATCTGCATCACCCCGATGATCGAGGCATGGCCCGAGCCGAAATCGTCGATCTCGATGTCGATCCCGGCCTCGCGGATCTTGTCGAGATGGAAGCGGAAGGCATCGCTTTCCTCTTCGACGAGGATCGATTCCAGCAGCTCGAAGGTCACCCGCGTGTCGGTGGCGGCGATGTCGAGCGCGCCCGAGACCAGATCGGGGTCATGCATCCGCCCGGAACTGACGTTGAAGCTGATCTTGGGCACCCGGAGCCCCTGCGCCTGCCAGCGATCGAGCGCGCCGCGCGCCTTCTGCATCATGATGCGGTCGATCTCGGGCACGATCCTGAGCTGTTCGGCCACATGCATGAAGTCGTCGGGGGCCAGCAGTCCCTTTTCCGGATGGCGCCAGCGCAGCAGCGTCTCGACGCCCACCAGCCGCCCGTCCTCGGCCGACACCTGGGGCTGGAAGAAGGGCACGAACTCGTCGTGCTCGAGCCCCTCCTGGATCTCGGCCGCAAGGCGCCGGTCGTTCAGGATCGACTGGTGCAGGTCGGAGGTGAAGAATTCCATCCGGTTCCGGCCCGCCTCCTTGGCGCGGTACAGCGCGGCATCGGCGAACAGCGACAGCTCGGCCCCGGTCTCGCGCAGATCCTCGGTATGGGCGATGCCGAAGCTCGCGCCGAAGCGGCAATGCCGCCCGCCATACATCAGGGGTGCGGCCAGCCGCGCCTGGATGCGTTCGACGGCGTTGCGCGCCTGGGCGGGCGTGACCCCGGCCCCGAGTAGGATCGAGAATTCGTCGCCGCCGATCCGCGCGGCGAAATCCATGGGTCGCAGCGCCGAGTGCAGTACCTCGGCCACCCGGATCAGCACCTCGTCGCCCGCCTCGTGGCCCAGGGTGTCGTTGACATACTTGAAATGGTCCAGATCCATGCGGATCAGCACCCCGTCGCACGGGCCCCGGCCTTCGGCGGCGGCGCGCAGGCGGGCGGCGAGCCGCTGGTCGTAGGCGCGGCGGTTGGGCAGGCCGGTCAGCCCGTCATGCATCGCCTGATGCTCGTTCTCGCGGCGCATCCTGTCGGCCAGCAGATGCGCCGATTTCAGTTCGTTCTCGCGCTGCACGTCGCGGGTCACGTCGAGCAGAAGGCCGGTGAAGCAGACCGACCCGTCGGGTTCGCGCCGCGGCGTGGCCGAGCCCGACAGCCAGCGCTGGCCGTTCCGGGCCGTCCGGATCCGGAACCGGCGGCGCCAGGCGGTCAGCCGCCGGGCGCTTTCATGGATGCTGGCGATGAAGGCGGGGCGGTCCTCGGGGTCGATCTGCTCGAAGGCCATCGTCCTGGCGTGGCCGGCCCGGGTCACCGGCGTATCGACCAGCTCGTCGAACTGGCCGCTGGTATACAGGAACTCGCTGCGCCCGTCGGGCAGCAAGCGGTATTCGAAGATCCCGCCGGGGGTGTTGTCGGCGATGGAACGCAGCCGCTCATGGGCGTCGCGCACCGCGCGGGCGGCATCGGCAGCGCGGTTTTCGGCCTCCATGTTGTCGGTGACGTCCATCAGGTTGCCGAACCAGCTTTCGGTGCCCTCGGGTGCCCGGAAGCGCACCGCCGAAACCAGGATCCAGCGCATGCCGCGCTGGGGATGGAGCAGCCGGAACCGGTCTTCGAACCGGCTTTCGTCCCTGTCGGCATCCTGCGAGCGGCGCCGGTTTCGGATGCGGTCGCGGTCCTCGGGATGGATGCGGGCATAGATGCATTCGCCATCGGCGGAGATTTCGGCCCGGGTCACGCCCATCAGATCGGGCAGGCGGGCGCTGAAATAGGGAAACCAGATCTGCCCGTCCGGCCCCTGCCGCCGTTCGTAAAGCGCGCCCGGCAGGTTGTCGGCCAATGTCTGCAGCAGCGCTCCGGCCTGACGCGCGCTGGCGGCGGCCTCGGCCAGCATGCGCTCGCGCTCCTTGGTCTCGTCGATCAGGATCATCGCGCCCGCGATCAGATCGGCCAGCCCGCGGGCCGAGCGGTCGATCTTGCGCGCCACCGACCGGTACCAGTGATAGCTGCCGTCGCCATGGCGCTTGCGGTGATCGTGAACCAGCGTGTCGGTCCGCCCCGCCAGCATGTCGTCGAACGCCGCCACGGCGCCCGGGCGGTCCTCGGGATGGACCAGCGCATGCCAGTTCTCGACGGTCGAGGCAAAGGCCCAGGGCGCGTAGTTCAGAAGCCGGTAGGTTTCGGCCGGGGCCCAGCCGGTCTGTTCGGCCGGGCAGACCGCCCAATGGCCGATCCCGCCCGACCGGGCCGAGGTGCGCAGCATTTCCTCACGTTCCCAGGCGGCATTGCGCGAGGCCTCGGCCTCGGCCAGCGCCTCGGCCAGACGCTGTTCGTTGCGTTTGCGCGCGGTGATGTCCTTGAGGCTGCCGCAGATCACCGGCGGGCGGCCCGGACCCGCGGTGCGCACCGGGCGCGCGCTCGATTCGCACCAGATCCACGAGCCGTCGCGGTGGCGGACCCGGAAATCGGCCTGATAGCTCTGGCGTCGCCCGGCGATCAGGTCGTCGATCCCGGCGGTGGCGGCGGCGCGGTCCTCGGGATGCACGAGGCTCAGAAAGCTGTCCTGCGCGTCGGCGAGGTCGCTGCGCTCGAGACCGAGGATGCGGTAGAAGTGGTCGCTGCGGGTTTCCAGCCGGGTCTCGGGGTCCAGCATCCAGGGGCCGATGCCGCCGCTTTCGGTCGCGGCCCGGTGCAGCGCCACGGTGCGCTGCAGCATCCCGCGCGCGGATTCGGTTTCGGCCAGCGCCTCGGCCAGATCGGCCGCCGCGGCCTTGTGCGCGGTGATGTCGATCAGGCTGCCGCAGACCATGGCGGGCACGCCCGGATCCTCGGCCCGGTAGGTCTTGGCGGTCACCTCGACCCATTTCCACGACGTGTCGCGGCAGCGCAGCCGGTAGCGCAGGCGGATCTGAGGTACGGTCCCGCTGACGAGGTCGTCGAAGGCGGCGATTGCCGCATCGAGATCGGCGGGGTGGATGCGGGCGCGCACCCAGGCCGAGTCGAGCGCGAAGGCCCCGGGCTCGAAGCCGAGCATCCGGTAATAGGGGTCGCTGGCCCACATCTGCCGCCGTTCGAGATCGAAATAGAACTGGCCGACCCCGGCGGTTTCGGCGGCGATCTGAAGGATGCGGGCGTGCCGCTCGGAGGAGATGCCCTCGCCGGTCGCCGGGCGCGGCGGCCGCGCGTCCGTCAGCGTGGGCAGGGCCGGGCCGTCGGTCTCAAGCAGGATGGCCTCGATCCCGCCGGTGGCGTTCGGCACCGGGCGCAGGCAACAGTCGAAGACCCGTTCGGTGCCGTCGGTTGTCCGGAACCCGAAGCGCGCCCGCAGCCGTTCGGTGCCGGGCCGCTGCAGCGCCCTGCAGGCTTCGGAGAAGCGTGCCGCATCCTTCGCGCTGAGCAGCCCGTCCAGCAGCCCGTCATCCGGGACCGCGTCGAGCGGCCGGTGCGGCAGGCCAAGCGCCCGCGCCATCGCCGGGTTCCCCGCCAGAACACGCCCGTCCGGAACGAGCAGGAGCGCAGGGGTTGCGGCATTTCCAAACAACCGGTGAAACGAGTTACTGGTCGAATCCATACGCCGTTCCGGAATCCGGGCCTCGGGTGGCCTCGGATACGGTCTACGAAGCGAACCCCTAACAAGACCCTTAACGGTCCCGCTTCGGTCGCATTCGAAACGTTTTTCGGTCGGCTTCGGGGGGGGGCGCTCCGCAACCCGGGGCGTCCTCGATATGGGGGATATCCAGGGCGCTGGAGGGGCGGAAAGCCAGCCGTTGCGGCCCTGAACAGGTCCGGGACCGTCGATATCGGCACGGCGGCGACAGGACGCCCGTGTGGTCCCGATCCGGTCGGCCCGCGCCAGAAAAAACGTCAGCCTGCGATCGCGGCCGGGCTCTCGGCAGAGATCCACAGACGGGCTGCCACGGTCAGCACCGCGATCGTTCCGGTCAGCGAGAGGGTTGCCAGCGCCATCAGCCAGGACTGCGTCAGCACAAGGGCCAGACCCGCGCAGAAATACCCGACGGCGATTCCGACCAAGACCAGACCCAGCATTCCCGTTTCCCTTTCACCTGCCGCAATGGGCTCAGGGAAGGCGGGACTCGGGGCGAAATTAGGGCAGGGGCGCGGCGTTTTCGGTGCGGTCCTGGCCCGATCAGACCGAGACGGCGCGGATCAGGCGGTCCTTTGCCAGCTCGGCCTTGGAGCCCGACAGCGTGACCGCGCCGCGTTCCATCACGTAGAACCGGTCGGCGAGGGCATAGGCGAATTCGAAATACTGTTCGACCAGCACGATGGCCATCCGGCCCTGGTCGCGCAAATAGTCGATCACCCGGCCGATCTGCTGGATGATGTTGGGCTGGATGCCCTCGGTCGGTTCGTCCAGCAACAGAAGCTTGGGCTTGGTGATCATCGCCCGGGCGATGGCCAGTTGCTGTTGCTGGCCGCCCGACAGATCGCCGCCGCGCCGGTGCGCCATGTCCCTGAGCACGGGGAAGAGTTCATAGATCTCGTCCGGCACGACGCGGTCGGGGCGGGGCAGGCAGGCGAACCCGGTTTCCAGATTCTCGCGCACGGTCAGCAGCGGAAAGATCATCCGCCCCTGCGGCACGTAGCCCACGCCGCGATGGGCCATGCCCTGGGCCGGAACCCGGCCGACGGCGGCGCCGTCCAGCTCGATCTCGCCGCCCGAGCGGGGGTGGGTCCCCGAAATGGCCTTCAGGAGGCTGGTCTTGCCCACGCCATTGGTGCCCATGACGCAGGTCACCTCGCCCGCGCGGGCCTCGATATCGACGCCGTGCAGGATCTGCGAGCCGCCGTAATGCAGGGTCAGGCCGGTTGTTTTCAGCATCGCTCAGCGCCCCAGATAGACATCGATCACCTGCCGGTTCTTCGTGACATGGTCGAGACTGCCCTCGGCTAGCACCGATCCCTCGTGCAGCACCGTCACCTTGCAGTCGAGCCGCCGCACGAATTCCATGTCATGTTCGACGACCACCACGGCACGGGTCTTCGCGGCCTCTTTCAGAAGGTCGGTGGTATGCTCGCGCTCGGCCAGGGTCATGCCGGCGGCGGGTTCGTCGACCAGCAGCAGGCGCGGCTCCTGCGCCAGCAGCATGCCGATTTCCAGCCATTGCTTCTGGCCGTGGCTCAGCTCGCCCGACTTGCGGTAAAGCTGGTCGCCAAGGCCGATCTCGTCGGCCAGTTCGGCCACCCGGGCGCGGTCCTCGGCGCTCTGGCGATAGGCCAGCACCTTCCAGGGCGCGCGGTCCTTCTTCAGCGCCATCAGCAGGTTGTCGAAAACCGACTGGTCCTCGAACACGGTCGGGCGCTGGAACTTGCGGCCCACGCCCTCGCGCGCGATCTGGCTTTCGCTCATCTTCAAAAGCGAGACCGAGCGTTCGCCCCAGAGCACCCGGCCGCTGTCGGGGCGGGTCTTGCCGGTGACGATGTCCATGAAGGTGGTCTTGCCGGCACCGTTCGGCCCGATGATGGCGCGCAGCTCGGCCGACCCGATCTCGAACGAGAGGTTGTTGATGGCGCGGAACCCGTCGAAGGTGACCGAGACGCCCGAGACCTCGAGAAGGGCTGTCATTGCTCGGCCTCCTTCTCGCGGAACGACCCGGTATCGGGGCCGAGATCGGCGCCATGGCGCGGGGGCGCGCGGCGGCCCGAGATCAGGTCGAAAAGCCCACCTATGCCCTTGGGCGCGAACAGCGTGACCAGCACGAAGCCGAGCCCCAGCAGCACCTGCCACCAGTCGACCCATTTGATCGTGTAGATCCCCAGCGGCAGGTCGGGCACCTGTCCGCCGGTGAACCAGGTCGACAGAAGCGACACGACGCCCGCGCCGATCACGGCGCCATAAAGCCGCCCGCGCCCGCCGATGGCGACCCAGACCGCCAGATAGATCGAGGCGATGGGCGCCATTTCGGCGGGGTTGATGATGCCCGCCTGCGGATAGTAAAGCGCGCCCGCGATGCCCGCGATCACCGCCGTCAGGGTGAAGACGAAGAGCTTGTAGGCCTCGACCGAATAGCCGAGGAAGCGGACC
Organism: Rhodovulum viride; assembly: GCF_003265965.1. Lineage (NCBI taxonomy): Bacteria > Pseudomonadati > Pseudomonadota > Alphaproteobacteria > Rhodobacterales > Paracoccaceae > Rhodovulum > Rhodovulum viride. The sequence goes on from NZ_MUAV01000006.1 coordinate 155,974, forward strand.
CGGGCCTCGTCGTCGCGGATGCCCCGGATCACCGAGCCGAACTTGCCCGACACCACGAAGGCCGCGATCACGTAGCCCAGCGCGAGTGCTGCGGCCGAGCCCCAGAAGAACCAGATCGACAGCAGCGATTGCGGCACGTCCGCGGCGCCGGGGATGTTCTGCAGCCCCGAGAGGCCGTTATTGCCCCGCAGCCCGCTGTCGTTCTGTAACAGATACAGCGACAGGGCCAGTGTCATCGCCTGGGTCAGGATCGACAGATAGACGCCGGTCACGCGGCTTCGGAAGGCGAGCCAGCCGAAGACCAGCGCCAGAAGGCCCGGCACCAGCACCACAAGGGCCAGTTGCAGCGGCAGCGAATGGGCGAAAGCCCAGATCGCCGGGAAGTCGGACGCGCCGACGACGCCGAAGATCTGGGTGCCGATGGCGTCGCGGATTTCCTGCGGCGTCGGCGGGATCTCGGCCTGGGCCAGCGAGGCCGCGACGATGGTCTCGGTCCGGGCATACATCAGCCACATGCCGATCATGTAGCCGCCAAGCCCGAAGAAGGCGAAATGGCCCAGCGACAGGATGCCGGTATAGCCCCAGACCAGATCCATCGCGATGGCGATGAGGCACAGGCACAGCGTCTTGCCCAGCGTCTTGACGAAGCTGGTCGAGATCAGGCCCAGGCCGACACCCTCGCCAAGGACCGTGACGGCGGCCACGAAAAGCGCAAGCACACCGAGGAAGATCAGCACCGAAGGGTTTCGGGCAAACAGGCTGTCTTTCACGGGCATGCCTCCTGCGGCGCGAGGATCTTGGTGTAATAGGCGCTGTGCGGGTCGATCCGGTAGGCGCCGAACGGCTCGCAGGGCTCGAAACCCTGCCGTTCGTAAAGCGCGCGGGCCGCCGCGAAGGGCTCGGTCGCGCCGGTTTCCAGCCAGAGCGCGCGATAGCCCCGGCGGCTGGCCTCGGTCTGGATCGCGGCCAGCAGCGCCGCGCCGACCCCTTGCCCACGGTGGGCGGCGGCGGTGTGCATCGACTTGATCTCGCCCGCCTCGGGCGACAGCGCCTTCAGCGCGCCGATGCCCGCGAGCTCGGGGCCGTCCCAGGCGGCCCAGACCGTGACCTCGGGGACGTCGAGCCCCTCGAGGGGCAGGAAATGACAGCTTTCAGGCGGGGTCGTCGCTTCGCAGAACGCGGCATGGGTGGCCAGAAGGTTGCGGATTGCGGGGTCGGACAGGTCGGCGAGGGTGATGCACAATGCCATGGTCTCAATCCCCCGCGGCGCGGCCCCGCAGCGCGATGATGCCCCGCGGCCGGACCTGGATGAAGAGGATGATGAAGAGGATCATGTAGGTCTGGGCCGCGAGCGTGTTGCTGGGGTTCAGCCACTCGATGCCCTTTTGCAGGAAGCCGATCAGCGTGGCGCCCAGCAGGGTGCCCCAGATATTACCGACGCCGCCCACCACGACGGTCATGAAGCTTTGCACGATGTAGTCCTGCCCCAGTTCCGAGGTGACCTTGGCATAAAGGCCGATCGCCACGCCCGCGACGCCCGCGATGCCGGAGCCAAGCCCGAAGGTCAGCATGTTGATGCGGTCGGGATTGATCCCCATCGAGGCCGCCATGCGCGGGTTCTGGGTCACCGCGCGGACCTCGAGCCCCAGCCGGGTCCTGCGCATGATGAAGACGAAGAGCGCGAGGAACAGAAGCGCCAGCACGAAGATCGCGATCCGGATATAGCTGATCGAGACCACGTCGTTGAGTTGCAGCGCGCCGTCGAGCCAGGAGGGCGAGGTCAGCGGCCGGGCCTGGGTGCCGAAGATGTTCTTGGCCAGCTGCTGCAGCGCGATCGAGATGCCGAAGGTCGCCAGCAGGGTTTCCAGCGGCCGGTTGTAAAGCCAGCGGATCACCAGCCGTTCCATCGCGACCCCGGCCGCGAAGGTGACGGCGAAGGCCAGCGGCAGCGCGATCAGGATCGAGACCGTGTAGTTCGGCACGATCTGCTGGACCACATAGCCGGTATAGGCGCCCATCATGATGAACTCGCCATGGGCCATGTTGATGACCCCCATCACCCCGAAGGTGATGGCCAGCCCGATGGCGGCAAGGAAGTAGATCGAGGCCAGCGACAGCGCGTCGAGCGACAGATCCGCCGCCTGGTTCAGCCCCACCTTGAAGGCGATGGCGTCCAGCGCGTCCTCGGCGGCCGCGGTGACAGACGGGTCGGGCTCGGCATAGCGGTCGTAGAAGCTGTGGGCGTCAAGGGCCGCCTGCACCTCTTCGGCGGTGGCGGTGGGCGGCACGAGGCCCTGCGCGGCAAGGGCCGCATAGGCGCTATCGCGGGCCTCGTCGCTGTTCAACTCGGCCAGGGGCGTGCCCGCGACGGTGCCGGCCTCGATATGGGCCGCCAGTGCGTTGCGCTTGTCGGCGGGGCTGATGCGGGGGCGGGCCAGACCGGCCTCGACCAGCAGGCGGTAGGCCTCGGCCTCGGGCAGGGCGTCGCTGCCGGGGGTCAGGCGGCGGGCGATGTTCCCGCCCTCGGGCGGCGCGCCGGGGGCGACCGCGCGGGTGGTGGCGACCAGCGGGTTCAGCGCGGCGCGCACGTCGACGCCCAGATCGCCCGCGAAGCTGTCGATGGCGGCGATCCGGTCGGCCGCGTCGGGGGCGTAGGCGATGGTCAGCAGCCGTTCGAGCCGCTGTTTGCGGGCCTTGAGCCCCGGGTCGGTCTCGGTCGCGATGGCGCCGCGCAGCGCCTCCAGATGGTCGGGTTCGGCATCGCGCGCGATGGCATCGAGCGCCGCCGCGCGCCGGGCCGGGTCGGGGTCGGACAGCTGGAACTGCACCAGCGCCGCGCCGATCAGCCCGCGGACGCCGCTATTGGGCTTGAGCTGGTCGACCTCGTCCCGCGCTACCTCGCCCGCCGCCTCGCCGGTCGCGATGTCGATCAGTCGAAGAGTGCCGCCGCCCGCAGGGTCGGCGAAAAAGAACAGCCCGTCGGACTTGCGCTGGTAAAGCGCCTTGTCCTGCCATTTCTCCAGCACGCTCTGGGCGGCGGGCAGGCCGCTGTCGCGCAGCGCCGCGATGGCGGGTCCTATGGTCTTGCGCGAGCTTTTCTCGATAAGCTCTCGGTTTTCCTGAAGAATGCTCTGGATCTGGCTGGTCTGGTCCTGGGCGGCATCGACCGGGCCCGACTGCGCCAGCGCGGGCCCCGCGGCCAGACCCGCGAAAACCACCGTGACCACCACAAGGCAGGCGTAAAGGACGGAGAATAGGCGCATGGGGGACCCTGCTCGGAAAGGAAGGGGGGCGGAGAGGCCCGCCCCCGGTGCGGATCAGTAGTTCGACTTGATCTGCACGCAGGTCTTGGTTTCGGTGTTGTACATGCCGCAGTCGAGGTCCTTCCAGTCCGAGGTCAGGACGGCGGATTCCGGCAGGTAATCGGTCCAGGCGTCGCCCGGCACCGGATCGGTTTCGCTGATGATGTCGAACTGGCCGTCGGCGCGGATCTCGCCGATCAGCACCGGTTTGGTCAGGTGGTGGTTCGGCAGCATCTCGGCGGTCGAGCCGGTGAGGTTGGGATAGGTCTGCCCGATCATCGCGTCCGACACCGCGTCGACATCGGTGGTGCCGGCCGCCTCGACGGCGTCGGCCCACATGTTGAAGCCGATATAGGTCGCTTCCATCGGGTCGTTGGTCACCCGGTCCTGACCCATGCGTTCCTTCCACTTGGCCACGAAGGCCTCGTTTTCAGGCGACTCGGCGGATTCGAAATAGTTCCAGGCGGCGAGGTGGCCGACCAGGTTCGAGGTGTCGAGGCCCGACAGTTCCTCCTCGCCGACCGAGAAGGCCACCACCGGAATGTCCTCGGCCGAGATGCCCTGGGCCGCCAGTTCCTTGTAGAAGCCGATATTGGCGTCGCCATTGATGGTCGAGATCACGCCCACCTTCTTGCCGTCCGCGCCCAGCGCCTTGACGTCCGACACGATCTTCGACCAGTCGGAATGGCCGAAGGGGGTGTAGTTGATGAAGATGTCGCTTTCCGCGATGCCCTTCGATTTCAGATAGGCCTGCAGGATGTTGTTCGTGGTGCGCGGATAGACATAGTCGGTGCCCAGAAGCGCGAATTTCTCGACCCCCAACTCGTCGAGGAAATAGTCGGTCGCCGGGATCGCCTGCTGGTTCGGCGCGGCGCCGGTATAGAAGACGTTCTTCGAGCTTTCCTCGCCCTCGTACTGCACCGGATAGAACAGCAGCCCGTTCAGTTCTTCGATCACCGGCAGCACCGATTTGCGGCTGACCGAGGTCCAGCAGCCGAAGATCACGTCGACATCCTGCACGGTCAGCAGCTCGCGCGCCTTTTCGGCGAAAAGCGGCCAGTCCGAGGCCGGGTCGACCACGACCGCCTCAAGCTGTTTGCCGAGCAGCCCGCCCTTGGCGTTCTGTTCGTCGATCATCATCAGGACGGTGTCCTTCAGCGTCGTTTCCGAGATCGCCATCGTCCCCGACAGCGAATGCAGCACGCCCACCTTGATCGTGTCCTGGGCCCAGGCGGGCAGCGAGATCGCGCTGGCCGCGACCGCGCCAAGCAGGATTTTCTTCATGGATGTCATGGTCTACCTCCGGGCGTACCCGGCCCGCGCCCGGCCCTGCGCCTGACGCGCGGGCGGCTCTGGCCTGATCGCCACCTCTGTTGTTGCGTCCCGCGCGGCGCCTTCGGTCTGTCCGTCCCCCAGGCCGCCGCACACCCGCCTCGATCGACCCCGGTCGCCGGTGTGGGCGAGCGAAGGTTTTCCGTGGGCAGGCAGACTCGCAATCGCGAGCCCGTGACCGGGCGGAGAATTCCCCGGCGGACGCGGGGAACAGCCCAAGAAACGGGCTCTATGGGGGAAGGCGGTTAAATTATAGGCTTAACAATGTCCGACTCCCTGGACCGCGCCGAAAATCCGTGCAGAGCGGGCGGGGATGCAGGAAAAACAGGGCGGACAGGATGCAGGCTTCGGGAAGGGGCAGGGACATCGCTTTTCACGCCTCATCGGCCGCGGGCTTCGCGCCGGCCTCGTCGCCTTGCGCGCCGTCCCAGCCGCGCGCCCAGGGCGAGGTGCGGCTGTCGTCCAAGCCCGGCCCGCGCGGATCGGTCCTGGCCGGGCTCCGGCAAAGCGGCGCCTTCAAGGCGGTGTTTCCCCGCGCGGCGCCCTTGCCGGGCGGCACGCCGCTTGACGCGGTGCTGGTCAACACGGCGGGCGGGATCACCGGCGGCGACCGGTTTTGCTGCACGCTCGAGGCCGGGGCGGGCAGCCATCTGCGCGTCACCACCCAGGCGGCCGAGCGCGCCTATCGCGCCCAGCCGGGCGAGACCGGGCAGGTCGCGAACCGGCTGAGGGTGGCGCCGGGCGCGCGGCTCGACTGGCTGCCGCAGGAAACGATCCTGTTCGAGGGCTGCCGTCTGGACCGGAGCCTTGTCGTCGATCTTGCCCCCGGAGCCCGGCTTCTGCTGGTCGAGCCGCTGGTCTTCGGCCGCGCCGCGATGGGCGAGACCCTGCGGGCCGCGCGCTTCCGCGACCGGATCGAGATCCGGCGAGGGGGCGTGCCGCTTTATCTCGACGCGCTGCGTTTCGAGGGCGACGTGGCCGCGCAGCTGGCCCGCCCGGCGGTTGCGGCCGGGGCCGGGGCGCTGGCCAGCCTCGTTCTGGTCGCGCCCGAGGCGGCGGCGCATCTGGCGCCGATCCGCACCCTTCTGCCCGCAACCGGCGGCGCCAGCCTGCTGGCCGGGGACGTATTGGCATTGCGTCTGCTGGCGCCCGACAGTTACCACTTGCGCAAGGTGCTGATCCCGGTGCTGACGCGCCTGACCGAAGCCCTGCCAAGATCATGGATGACCTGACATGCAACTGACCCCCCGCGAAAAAGACAAGCTTCTGATCGCCATGGCCGCCGAGGTCGCGCGCAAGCGCCTGGCGCGCGGCGTCAGGCTGAACCATCCCGAGGCGATCGCCCTGATCACCGATGCCGTGGTCGAAGGTGCGCGCGACGGCCGGTCGGTCGCCGACATGATGGAGGCGGGGGCCCAGGTCGTGACCCGGGATCAATGCATGGAGGGCGTGGCCGAGATGATCCACGAGGTGCAGGTCGAGGCGACCTTCCCCGATGGCACCAAGCTTGTCACCGTCCACAACCCGATCCGCTGAGGTGCGCCCATGATCCCCGGAGAGCTTTTTCCCGCCGAAGGCAGCCTGACCTTGAATGACGGGCGCGAGTCGCTCACCCTGATGGTGGCGAATACCGGCGACCGGCCGGTTCAGGTCGGCAGTCACTATCATTTCGCCGAAACGAACCCCGCGCTCGACTTCGACCGGGACGCCGCGCGGGGCATGCGGCTCGACATCGCCGCGGGCACCGCGGTCCGGTTCGAGCCCGGCCAGCGCCGGGAGGTGCGGCTGATCCCGATCTCGGGACAGCGGCGCATCTTCGGCTTCAATCAGAAGGTGATGGGCGCCCTCTGAGACGCGCCCGCATCGACCGCCCCATCAGAAGGAAGAGACGCGATGACGTTCACATCCCCGGCCTTTTCCGCCGCCAATCCGTTCCTGGCGGCGACTGTGATGTTCGATCAGCAGATGCGCCTTGTTCAGGCCGCCACCGACATGATGCTGCGGGCCAATCCGTGGGTGTTGATGATGCGGGCGGGCGGGTTCGACCCGCTGACCGCGGATTCGGGCCTGAGCGAGGCCGACAGCCTCGAGGAAATGCCGCTCGATGCCGGGGTGGCCTCCGAAACCGCCCCCGCGGCCGTGTCGGCCGCGACGGCACCGGCAAAGGCCGCACCGGCAAAGGCCGCATCGGCAGAGGTCGCACCGGCAGAGGCGGCTGCGGCCAAGCCTGCACCCGAACCGGCGCCGCAGCCTGCCGAACGCGCCACCGTGACGGCCTTCGCCCGCGTCCAGCCCGAGGCCGTGCCGGAGCCGTCCGCGCCCGCCCCGGCTGCCGCCGCATCCGCGCCGAAAGCCGCGGCACCGGCCGGCCAGCCTGACCCGAAGCCCGCATCGGCCGCGGCCCGCAAGGCCCCGTCGGCGCGATCCGCGCGTCCGGCGGCCTCCGGGCGGGCCCGCCGCAAGCCGTCGGCGCCGCCCGCGCCACCGTCGGGTGGCAAGGCGCCCGAGGGCGGGGCGTGACGGCCCGTGCTGCGGCGGCGGTCCTGCTGATCGCCGCGGCGCTGCCCGGTCTGGCGCGCGCCGCCTGTCCGGGCAATACCCAGATCGAGATGAACGACTGTGCTGCCTCGGCCTATCGCAACGCGGACGCCCAGCTGAACGCGATTTGGCCTGCGGCCCGGGCGGCGGCCGCCAACTGGGGCGGCGACGGGATGCTGCTTGATGCGCAACGCAAGTGGATCGCCTTTCGCGATGCCGCCTGCGCTGTTGAAGCGGGGCAGTATCAGGGCGGCAGCATCCAGCCGCTGGTTCATGCCGAGTGTCTTCGTCGCCTGACCGAACAGCGGACGGCCGACCTGCGCGGGTTGTTGCCGCTATGACCGAAGCCCCTCTCCGGCGCGCGACGCGATGCGGCGCCCGCGCCGGGGATCGGGTCTCTGTGTCTTTCCCAGTTCCCGGCGGCACCCCCGGCGCCGCCCCCCTTTCCATCCGCAAGAGGTTCTAGATGCCTGCCACGATTTCCCGCGCGGACTATGCCGCGATGTTCGGTCCGACCACCGGCGACAAGCTGCGTCTGGCCGATACTGACCTGATCATCGAGGTCGAACGCGATCTGATCGCCGAGCGGGCGGGCGCGGGCGGCAACGGGCCGGTCTATGGCGAGGAGGTCAAGTTCGGCGGCGGCAAGGTCATTCGCGACGGCATGGGCCAGTCCCAGGCGACCCGCGCCGAGGGCGCGGTCGATACCGTCATCACCAATGCGCTGATCCTCGACTGGACCGGCATCTACAAGGCCGATGTGGGCCTGAGGGACGGGCGCATCTTCAAGATCGGCAAGGCCGGGAACCCCGACACCCAGCCCGGCGTCGACATCATCGTCGGCCCCGGCACCGAGGTCATCGCCGGCGAGGGCAAGATCCTGACCGCGGGCGGCTTCGACAGCCATATCCATTACATCTGCCCGCAGCAGATCGAGGATGCGCTGCATTCGGGCCTGACGACCATGCTGGGCGGCGGCACCGGGCCTGCGCATGGCACGCTCGCCACCACCTGCACGCCGGGGGCCTGGCATCTGGGCCGGATGCTGCAGGCGGCCGACGCCTTCCCGATGAACCTCGCCTTCGCGGGCAAGGGCAACGCCTCGCTGCCCGGCGCGCTGGAGGAACAGGTCAGGGCGGGCGCCTGCGCGCTGAAGCTGCATGAGGACTGGGGCACCACGCCCGCCGCCATCGACTGCTGCCTGTCGGTCGCCGATGCGATGGACGTGCAGGTGATGATCCATACCGACACGCTGAACGAATCGGGCTTCGTCGAACATACCGTCGCCGCCATGAAGGGCCGCACGATCCACGCCTTCCATACCGAGGGCGCGGGGGGCGGCCATGCGCCCGACATCATCAAGGTCTGCGGCGAGGAATTCGTGCTGCCCTCGTCCACCAACCCGACGCGGCCCTTCACGGTGAACACGCTGGAAGAACATCTCGACATGCTGATGGTCTGCCACCATCTCGACAAGTCGATCCCCGAGGATGTGGCCTTCGCCGAAAGCCGGATCCGGCGCGAGACCATCGCCGCCGAGGACATCCTGCATGACATGGGGGCCTTCTCGATCATCGCCTCGGACAGCCAGGCCATGGGCCGGGTCGGCGAGGTGATCATCCGCACCTGGCAGACCGCCCACAAGATGAAGGTCCAGCGCGGCCGCCTGGCCGACGAACAGGGCGACAACGACAACCTGCGCGTCCGCCGCTATGTCGCGAAATACACCATCAACCCCGCGATCGCCCATGGGATCAGCCACGAGATCGGGTCGATCGAAGAGGGCAAGCGCGCCGATCTGGTGCTGTGGACCCCCGCCTTCTTCGGGGTGAAGCCGGAAATGGTGCTGATGGGCGGCACCATCGTCTGCGCGCAGATGGGCGACCCGAACGCCTCGATCCCGACGCCGCAGCCGGTCTATACGCGGCCGATGTGGGGCGCCTATGGCCGCTCGGTCGAGAATTCGGCCGTGACCTTCGTGTCGGAGGCGGCCCTTGCCGACGGCATCCGCGGCAAGCTGGGCCTGGCCAAGCAGACCGTCGCGGTCCGCAACACCCGCGGCATCGGCAAGCGCGACCTCAAGCTCAACGACGCGATGCCCAAGGTCGAGGTGAACCCCGAGACCTACGAGGTCCGCGCCGATGGCGAGCTGCTGACCTGCGCGCCCGCCGAGGTGCTGCCGATGGCACAACGCTATTTCATGTTCTGAGGCGAGAATGATCACGTTGCCGGTTTGCGCTGCAATGCAGCAAAATAACGGCGCCCGGGCATTGAATGCTCTGGGGCGGGCCGTATGTAAGCCCTATTTTAAGGGAAAAGGGGGGAAACCATGCCTGTGGACACAGACGGAGGTTTCCGATGGCGACTCCATTCATGACGGTCAAGTCCGTGCCCGGCGGCATGGCGGAACGGCTGGACCTGTTCTTTGCGGGCCTCGGTCTGGGGGTGAACCCCTATGGGCTCCGGCGCGCGCGGATGCGGGAGATCCAGAACCTGAACGCCTGTTCCGACGCGCAGCTGGCCAAACTTGGCATCACCCGGGACGAGATCCCGCGCTATGTCTTCCGCGATCTCTTCAACTAGGGGTTTGCGCACCGGAGGCGGCGGCATGAGCGGGCTTCCGGTGGCGCTTGAGATCCGGCCCGGCGCAGGCGCGGGGGCGGACAGTGTGACGCTTGACTACGATGCGCGGTTCCTGCGGCGCAAGCGGCTGGTCAGCGATGGCGGGCTCGCCTTCCTTCTGGATCTGGCCCATACGACCTCGCTGGCCGAGGGCGATCTGATCGTGCTGGAAGACGGGCGCGGCATTGTCGTCAGGGCAGCGGCCGAACCCTTGCTGGAGGTCACGGGCACCGATCTGGCCCGGCTTGCCTGGCATATCGGCAACCGCCATACGCCCTGCCAGGTCGAGGAGAGTCGGCTGTTGATCCAGCGCGATCACGTGCTTCTGGACATGCTCGACCGGATCGGCGCGACCGTGCGCGAGGTGGTCGAGCCCTTCACCCCCGAAGGCGGCGCTTATGGTCATGGCCGCACCCATGGCCATTCCCATGGCGACGCCCATGGCCACACGCATGACCATGCCCATGATCACGCCCATGACCATGGGCATGGACACGAGGACGGGCACGGGCATGGGCACCATCATCACCACGACCATGGCCACGCCCACGACCATACCCACGGGGCGGCGGACCATCTGCACGCGCATGACCACGACCACGACCATGGGGCCGAAGGCTGCTGCGGCGGGTCGGGGCAGGGTGGTTGCGGCTGCGGCGGTCACGATCATGGCACCCCTAAGGCCGCGTCCGGGCGCAAGACCGGCGGGTGCGGAGGCGGGGGCTGCTGCGGGCATGGCCACTGACGGCCAAATCCTGCGACTGGCGCAATGGCTCTCGCCCGCCTATCCGGTGGGGGCCTTCGCCTATAGCCATGGGCTGGAATCGGCGGTCGCGACCGGCGCGGTCGCGGATGGCGCGGCGCTGACGGACTGGCTGGCCGACATCCTGCGCTTCGGTGCCGGGCGGTCCGACACCATCTTCCTCAGGGCCGCCTATGAGGCGCCGCCCGGGGATCTGCCCGAAATTGACGCGTTGGCCCGCGCTTTCCAGCCTTCGGCCGAACGGCGGACCGAGACAACGGCCCAGGGCGCGGCCTTCGCCCGGGTCACCGCCGCGGTCTGGCCGGACGATCTGCCCGATTTCACCTATCCGGTGGCGCTTGGCCGCGCCGCGCGGTTGCACGATTTGCCGCTCGGGTTGACCGCGCGGATGTATCTGCAGGCGTTCGTGTCAAACCTCGTCTCGGCGGGCATCCGTCTGATCCCGATCGGCCAGACCGAGGGCCAGCGGGTGCTGACCGCGCTGCACCCCCTTTGCGAGGAGGTGGCAGAGGTCGCGCTGACCGAGACGCTCGATGACCTTGCCGGGACGAGTTTCCTGGCCGATATCGCGTCGATGACGCATGAAACCCAGTATTCGAGGCTTTTTCGAACATGACTTCCCCGCATGGCCCCCTTCGCATCGGCATCGGCGGCCCCGTCGGCGCCGGCAAGACCACGCTGACGGCCGCCCTGGCCCGCGCCTTCTCGACCACCCATTCGGTGGCGGTGGTCACCAACGACATCTACACCCAGGAAGACGCCGAGGCGCTGATGCGGATGCAGGTGCTGCCCTCGGACCGGATCAAGGGGGTCGAAACCGGCGGCTGTCCGCACACCGCGATCCGCGAGGATGCCTCGATCAACCTTGCCGCCATTGCCGAGCTGACCGCCCGGTTTCCCGATCTGGAAATCGTGCTGATCGAGTCGGGCGGCGACAATCTTTCGGCGACCTTCAGCCCCGAGCTGGCCGATGTGACGGTCTATGTGATCGACGTCGCCGCAGGCGAGGAGATCCCCCGGAAAGGCGGGCCCGCGATCACCAAGTCCGACTTGCTGGTCATCAACAAGACCGACCTCGCGCCTTATGTCGGCGCCGATCTGGGGGTGATGGATCGCGATGCCAAGCGCATGCGCGGGGCGCAGCCCACCGTCTTCGCCGCGCTGAAACAGGGCGAGGGCGTCGGGGCCATCGTCCGGCTGCTGTGCGAGATCGGCGGTCTGACCGAACCGGCCTAGGCCTCGCCCGGCATCCGGAACGGCCCGGCGCGTCGGCTTGGGCCGATGCCGCAGGCGCTGCCTGCGTTGCCGTGGTCATGGCCGCCGCAGCCGCAGCCGCCTTGCCGACCGGCTTGCCCGCCACGACCGCCGCAGCCGCAGCCGCCCTGCGCCTGCCCGCCGTGACCATGACCACCGCAGCCGCAACCGTGACCATTCCCGTGCCCATGGCCCTGCCCGTGCCCGTGCGCGTGACCATGCCCGTGGCCGCCGGCATTGAAGACCGGGTTGATGACCGGGCCGCGCAGGCTGGGGATATAGCCGAGCAGGAACAGCCCCCAGCCCGCGCAGAAGGCAACGGCCGTGGCATCGAGAAGCGGCTCGTACAGCGAGGGAACCGCAGGGGCTGCGAGCCGCAGCCAGACCGCGCCCCAGATCAGCGCAAAGCCTGCCTTGTGGACCGGACCGATCCGCAGGAGCCCGCCCGCGCGCCGGGCCGCCGCCCGCGCCGCGATCGAGAAGGCAAGCCCCGACATCGCGCCCATCATCAGCGCGTGCACCGCGTCGGCCTCGCGCCAGGGCAGGGGCACCAGCGCCGCCAGCCCGGTCAGCGTCAGTCCCAAGGGCGCCCAGGTGAAGGCCAGCACCAGCATCAGCGCGGGCGCGTAGCCGAAGGCCGAGACGCTCCGCCAATGCCGCATCCGCCAGAGCTGCGCCGCCCCGGCCGCGATCAACAGCGCCGATCCGGCAGTCACGGCGCCGCCCAGCGTCAGCACCATCGCGGCCAGCATCAGGACAAGCCCCGCGCGGCTGGCCATCGGGTCGACCTCGGGCAGGCGGCCGCCCGTGCGCCCGACCCAGCCCGCGATGAAGGCGGGGGCCATGGTGCCCGCGATGATCGAGACCTTGATCGCGAAGAACAGCACCAGCACCCGGGTCATGGCGGCGTCGCCCGGAAAGCTCAGATACCCCAGCGCGGTTGCAAGGAAGGCGGCATCGGCCAGCCCCAGAAAGGCGATGGCGGCCGGGATGGCCCAGCGGTCCCAGCGCCTTTGCGAGACCACCGCGCGGGTATAGGCGGCCGTGAACAGCGCATAGAAGGCCAGGCCCGGCGCCAGCACCACGGCCAGCGGCAGCACCTGTCCCAGGGCGGCCGCCAGCCGCGCCAGCGCCCAGAGCCCGGCCAGCACCATCAGCCCCCGCCCGGTCACCCGCCGCGCTCCGGTCCAGTTGGGCATCGCGGTCAGGAAATAGGCCGCCATCGCCGCGCCGCCGACGCCGACGGTCATTTCATGCGCGTGCCAGAGCGTCGTCGTCCCGAGCGCCGGGACCGGCAGCCCGATCCGGTCGCCAAACCGCCACCAGAGAACCGCCAGCACCGCCCAGAGCGCCGAGAGCGCAAAGAACGGCCGGTGCGGCGACAGCCAGACATCGCGGACGAGCTGCCCGGTGGCGATCTCGGTTAGGGACGCGCCCCGGCCGCCGCGCCTGCGGGGCCGGATCTCGGGGAGGGCATCGGTCATGGCAGAGTCCTCGGCTGGAATAAAGGTGAGTCTTGCGCTCAGGTTTACGCCCGACACGGCGCATGGGGCAAGAGGCCCGGATCAGGCCAGGTCTCGGGCCGGGGCTCAGGTCGGGGCTCAGGTCGGGGCGATGGCGACCGAAACATCGGCAGGTTTGGCGTAATAGGGCGAGGATGTGACCAGAACCTGCATGCCGCTCGCGGCATAGGCGGCGGCATTGGCGGCGGTGATGCCCCCGGCCGCGGCCAGGCAGCCGGTCCAGCCCGCCAGCGCGCGGGCGGCGGCTTCGGCCTCCTCGGGGGTGAATTTCTCAAGCTGCAGCACATCGGCCCCGGCCTCGGCGGCGGCCTCGGCCTCGGTCAGGGTCTTGACCTCGACCACCACGCGGCGCTCGGGGCAGGCGGCGCGCAGCCGGGCGATCTGCGCCGCAAGCGCGTCCGGGCCGCCGAAGGCGCGGTGTTCGGGAAACAGCAGCACCGTGTCGGACAGCCCGGTGCGGTGGATCTCGGCGCCGCCCGCCACGACGGCCTTCAGCGACAGCGCGCGGGTGCCGGGCACGGCCTTGCGGGTACAGGCGATGCCGATGCCGGGGGTCACGGCGCGGGCCGCGCCGACGAGGGCGGCGGTGGCCGATGCCACGCCCGAGGCCCATTCGGTCAGGGTCTGCGCGACCTTCCAGCCCAGAAACAGCGCCTCGGCCGGGCCGGTGGCTTCGGCCAGCAGCGTGCCCGCCGCGACCGGCGTGCCGCTTGGGGCCGCGATCTCGGCCCGAGCGCCCAGAAGGGCGAAGATCCGCGCGGCCTCTTCGCTGCCGCAGACGGTCATCGGCCCGCGTGCGCGCATCGTCAGTTTGGCCCCGGATGCGCCTAAACCGAGGCTTCGGGTGGTCAGATCGCCATAGGGGGCATCCTCCTTCAGAAGGCCAAGGAGGGTGGCGTCGTCGAGGGGCAGCATGGCAATGGTGTCCTTTCCCTGGGGGGCTGGCAGAGCGTCATGGCCCAGCGTGGCGAGGGCCGCGCCGGGCAGCAAGGTCCGGGGCCGGCCAACAGCGCGCGCGACCGCGTCCGGTGCCTTGCCTGCCGCGTTGCGCCCGTGCGGCGGGCGTGGCGTGGGGACGCGCGACCGACGTCTGTCGAGGCGCGGTCCTCACCCCCGGCCCTCAGCGAAGGCGGGCGGCGGCGGCGGGGGGCGCCAGCACGGCCGAGGGGGCGGGTTCGGCCAGCGCCACGGCCTTGAGCCGCGCGACCACCAGCTCGCCCGGTTTCAGCGCCAGCCGGTCCCAGGATTTCAGCGAGACCCGCGCCAGAAGGGCCGCCCCCCGCCCGTCGGGACCAAGACGCAGGCGCACGGTGATCTGATGGTCGCCCGCGGGCTCGGCGCCCTCGATCCGGGCGGGCAGGGCGTTCAGGATCGTGGTGTCGAGCGGCGCATGCCGCCCGAGGCTGACATCGCTCGCGGGAATGCGCAGCCGCCGCGTGCGGCCGGTCGGCCCCAGATCGCCCGGCACGACGACCACGCCGCCCGGCACCCGCACCTCGGAGAGGCCGTATTTCGTATCGCGGCCCACGACCTCGCCGTCGATCACGGCGGCGGGCTGGGGCATGTGGATCAGGGGCAGCTCCGGATCGGCCAGCATCTCGGCCAGGGGCCCGGCGGCGCGGACCCGGCCCGCCTCCATCAGGACCAGGGTGTCGGCCAGTCGCTCGACCTCGGCGATGTCATGGCTGACATAGAGCACCGGGATCGACAGCGCGGCATGCAGCCGTTCGAGATAGGGCAGGATCTCGTCCTTGGAAAACCGGTCGAGCGCCGAAAGCGGCTCGTCCATCAGCAGCAGTTCGGGTTGGGACAGCAGCGCCCGGCCGATGGCGACGCGCTGGCGTTCGCCGCCCGACAGCATCCGGGTCGGGCGGTCGAAGAGGGCCGCGATGCCCAGCAGATCGGCCACCTCGTCCTCGCCGATCCGGATCGGTCCCTTCACCCGGGAGAGCCCGAAGGTCAGGTTGGCGCGAACCGAGAGATGCGGGAAAAGGCTCGCCTCCTGAAAGACATAGCCGATGGCGCGGCGATGGGTCGGGCGGAACTGCCGACCGTCCTGCCAGGTTTCGCCATTCACGCTGAGGCGGCTGGCCGGCAGCCGCAGAAGCCCCGCGATGGCGCGCAGCACGGTGGTCTTGCCACAGCCCGAGGGGCCGAACAGCGCGGTAATGCCCTCGCCCGGGGCGGTGAACTCGGCCGCCAGCGCAAAGCTGCCCAGCTGGCCGCGAAACTCGGCCTCGATCATCGCCGGCCTCCGTTCAGGCGCCGCTCGATCAGCATCATCGCCAGGATCACGACGAAGGACATCGCCAGCATGCCGCCCGCCAGCACATGGGCCTTGGGCCATTGCAGCGTCTCGACATAGTCGAAGATCGTCACCGACAGCACCTTGGTCCGGCCCGGGATGCCGCCGCCGATCATCAGCACCACGCCGAATTCGCCGACGGTATGGGCAAAGCCCAGGATCGCGCCGGTCATGATGCCGGGGCTTGCCAGCGGCAGGGCGACGCTGACGAAGGCGTCGAGCGGGGCTGCGCGCAGCGTCGCCGCGGCCTCCATCGGGCGCGGACCCATCGCCTCGAAGGCGTTGCGGATCGGGTTCACGACGAAGGGCAGGGAATAGATGACCGAGCCCAGCACGAGCCCGGTGAAGGTGAAGGACAGCTGCCGCCCCAGCAGGGCGGTCAGCGGGCTGTGCGGCCCCATCGCGATCAGCAGATAAAAGCCCAGCACGGTCGGCGGCAGCACGATCGGCAGCGCGACCACGGTGGCGACGATCTCTTTCCAGAGCCCGCCGCCCCGCGCCAGCCACCAGGCCAGCGGCGTCCCCACCAGCAGCAGCACGACCGTCGTGATGCCCGCGAGCCGAAGCGTCAGCAGGATCGTCTCGATCATCGCCGCGTCGAAGAGGGGGGACGCCGTCATCGCCTAGTCCTCGGTGCCGTAGCCGTATTTCCCGATGATGGCGAGCGCCTCGGGGCTTTTCAGGAAGTCGATATAGGCCTTGGCGGCCTCGCTGTCGGCGCCCTTCGCCAGCAAGACTGCATCCTGACGGATCGGGGTGTAAAGGTCCTGCGGCACCAGCCAGCGCGACCCGGTCTCGTCGGCGATCACCTGCGACAGCGCGACGAAGCCCACCGGCGCGTTGCCGGTCGCGACGAACTGATGGGTCTGGCTGATGCTCTTGCCCTGCACGATCTTCGGTTCCAGCGTCTCGTAAAGCCCAAGCGCCTTCATCGTCTCGACCGCCGCCGCGCCATAGGGGGCGGTTTCGGGATTGGCGATGGCGACATGGGTCAGGTCGGGATTTTCCAGCGCGGCCGGGCTGTCGTCGATGGCCTCGGGATCGGTGCTGAACAGCACGAGCTTGCCGACCGCGTAGGTGAAGCGGCTGCCGGGCACGGCAAAACCCTCGGCCTCGGCCTTTTCGGGGCGGGCCTGGTCGGCGGCCAGGAAGACCTCGAAGGGCGCGTCCTGGGTGATCTGGGTGTAAAGCTGGCCGGTCGAGCCGAAGCTGTAGGTGACATGATGGCCGGTCGCGGCTTCGAAGGCCGCGCCGATCTCGGTCGCGGCATCGGTGAAGTTGGCGGCAACGGCGGCAATGGTGTCGGCGGCGCGGGCCGGGGCGCTCAGGGCAAGGGCTGCCAGAAACGCCGCAGAGCCCGCGCGCAGGGCAGTCAGACGGAAGGTCATGATGGGTCCTTTCATGGATGAAGACGGGGCCGGGTGTCGGGCTGGTTTTCGGGCCGGGTCACGGCATGGCGACGATCACATGACTGGCCTTGAACAGCGCGGTCGCGGTGCTGCCGACGGCGAAGTCGAGCGCATCGGCGCTGGTGCGGGTGATGATGGCGGTGATGGTCTTGCCCTCGCCCAGATCGAGGGTGACCTCGCTGTTCACCGGACCGTCCTCGCGCGCCGAGACGGTGCCGGTCAGCCGGTTGCAGGCCGAGATGTTCGCGGGCGCCTCGCCCGCGGCCAGCATCACGAAGGTCGCCTTGATCAGCGCGAAGACCTCGGACCCTTCGGCCAGCCCCATGTCGGTGGCGCTGCGTTCGGTGATGACGGCGGTCAGCGTGTGGCCGTCGGTCAGCGCCATGTCGACCTCGGTACTGACGGCGCCGGGCGTGATCCGGGTCACGGTGCAGCGAAACGTGTTGCGGGTACTCGTTTGCATCATCAGGCTCCAAAGTGTGTTCACCGCGCCGCCCGGCGAGGTCTTCAATCCTGTGTCGATGGCGGCCAGCGCCTTGCCGAGCGAGGCTTCCAGCATGGAAAAACAGGCGATCAGGGCATGGCCCGCGCGGGTGACGCGCGCGCCGCCGCCGGTCCGGCCGCCCGGCGCGGCCTCGACCAGGGGCCGGGCGAAGAGGTTGTTCATCGAGCCGACCGCGTCCCAGGCCGCCTTGTAGGACAGCCCCATCTCGCGCGCGGCGCCCGCGATCGAGCCATTGGCGTCGATGGCCCGCAGAAGCCGGATGCGGTCGCCGCCGATCCGGGGGTCGCCTTCGCGCTGCAGCGTCAGGGCTGCCTTCAGGGATGGGTCCGACATCTGCCGGGCTCCTGTCGTCGCTGTGTTTCGCTATGTATAAAAGCGACATAACGGTGACGGCCGGAGCCTCGCAAGGCTGAACATTAACAAGTCAGACTTTATAGCGGATTTGCGGGGGCAGGGGCCGGATTGGCGCGATCTGTCGCAGCCAGGCGATTGGAATCCCGTCCAATTTCTGGGCGATGGCAGCGCTGGCGCCCAAAAGGGCAGCAAGGCGACGGGCGGCGGAGCGAGTCGCAGGCGCCTCGCCCGCTCTCCGCGTGGCGATGCCGCGTCGGCCCCGGGACCGAAGGCCGGGCCGGGCGCGGCGGGGATCAGAGGAACAGGAAGTCGTCGATCACGACGAGATCGCTGTCGACGCCGATCAGCTTGAGCTGGTTGCCGCCCGCGATCCGCACCACGGCATCGCCCGCGACATCCAGCACCTTCACATCGGTGGCGCTCGGCCCCTCGCCAAGCACGATCCTGTCGACCCCGACCTCGAAGTCCTGCACGCGGTCGTAGCCGGTATTGGCATCCAGCACGAAGCGATCCGCCCCGGCCCCGCCGCAGATCCGGTCGTTGCCCGGGCTGTCGCGGAAGGTGTCGTCGCCCGCGCCGCCACAAAGCTGGTCATCGCCCCAGGCGCCGTCGATCAGGTTGTTGCCGGCATTGCCGGCGATGACATTCGAGCGGCCGTTGCCGATGGCCGCCAGATCGTCGTTGCCCAGCAGGTCGAGCCGCTCGATCTCGCGCCCGAAATCGCGCAAGGCCAGATCGACCGAGGCCAGCACCCGGTCGGTGCCGCCGTCCTCGAGCTCGACGACGCGGTCACCGGGATCGTTGACGACATAGGTATCGTCGCCCGCGCCGCCGACCATCAGGTCGGCCCCCGCGCCGCCGTTGAGGAAATCGTTGCCGTCATTGCCGTAAAGCGCGTCGCGGCCGTCCTCGCCGCGCAGCGTGTCGTCGCCGGTGCCGCCCGCCAGCGTGTCGTCCCCCTCGTAGCCCGCCAGAACGTCGTTGCCCGCGCCGCCGTCGAGCACGTCTTCGCCTGCATTGCCGTGCAGCCGGTCGCGGCCCGCGTCGCCCCGCAGAGCATCGTCGCCGTCGCTGCCGAAGATCAGATCGTCGCCGTCGCCGCCAATCAGTCGGTCGTTGCCGCCGTCGCCCTGCAGCATGTCGTCGCCGGCCCGGCCCACCAGCATGTCGTTGCCGTCATAGCCCGCGAGCGTGTCGTTGCCCGCGCGGCCGTCGAGATGATCGTCGCCCTCGTTGCCGTGCAGCGAATCGCTGTCCTCGCCGCCAAGCAGCGTGTCGTCGCCGGTGCCGCCGAACACGAGGTCGTCGCCGCCATTCCCGTCCAGCCGGTCAGTGCCGGCCTCGCCCCAGAGCGTGTCATCGCCCGAGCCCGCGTCGATCGTGTCATGGCCCGCGCCGCCATGGAGGGCGTCGTTTCCGCCGAGCCCCAGCAGCCGGTCGTCGCCGTCCAGCCCGTTCAGCCGGTCGCCGCCGCCCCCGCCGGTCAGCAGGTCCGCCTCCGCCGAGCCGTCGCTGAAGACCGGCGGCGCCGGCCTGTAGCCCAACGGTTCGCTCACCGCCCCGGCCCAGTCGGCGAGTGCGGGAATTGCGGCCGTGGTCCGGGCCATCACCAGCCGGATCACCTGATGATCCTCGCTCAGCGTCAGCCGCAGCGTGTCGCCCGTGATCTGCGGCGCCAGCGCCTGCCGCAGCCCGGTTTCGTAAAGCCGCGCCTCGGGGCTTTCGTCGACCCCGGGCGTGTCGGGCACCCCGTAGCGCGTGCGCCAGTCGGGGGCCAGCTCGGCGGTCAGGCTTTCGGCCCAGACATGGGCGAAACCGCCCGCGATGCCGCCAAGATCGAGCTGCGCCTCGACCGGCCCCCCCGCGCCAAGCGCGCCGGCCGTCAGGAAGACGACGATCCGGTCCTCGGCCTCGAACACGTAGCTTTGCACCGCCCCCGCCTCGGCCGCCTCGTCGGCGGGGGCCGACACCAGCCGGGTGCCGATCAGGCTTTCGCTCATCATCCGCATCATGTCGGCGGCGACGAAGGTTTCGAACCGGTCCGACAGATGCCCGGCATGGCCCATGTCGATGCCGTAGACCGCTCCCCGTTCAAGCCCGAGCGCGGCATAGCTGGCAAGCGTTTCCAGCAACAGCCGGGCCTGGGCCAACCCGTAGTCGCGTGCGGCAAGGCCCGCGTCTAGCGCCACCGCCTGCCCGTCGGGGCCGGTGACGACGCCGCTTTGCCAGAAGGTCTCGAAGCCCACGTCGCCGCGCGCGTCGAGGTCGATGGAGCCGGGGTCGATTTCCACCCCGAAAAGCCGCGCCCGGGCCGCGACATACTGATCGAGCGCCTCGCTCCGGGTCAGGCTGTCGACGGTCCAGGCGGACAGGAACAGCGTCGGCGCGGACCCGCCCGCCGCCTCGACCGCGTCGCCCCAGGCGGCCAGAGCCTCGGCCGCCGCCCCGGTGCGCTGATCGGCCCCGGCATAGTCGGGGGCAAAGCGGTGCACCACCAGCTCGTCGATCTGGGCCAGCGCAAGCGGGGTCATCCGGCCCCTGATCGCGGCGTCCTCGGCCGCCGTTCGGCCCGCCTGGACCGCGACAGACACGTCGATGAACCCGGGATTGATCGCGGCATCGAAGACCGCGCGCGACACCTCTTCGGCGGCGGCATTGGCAAGCCGGCCATAAAGCGCGGGGGCCTCGGCAAGGCTGTCCTGGGCGTAATATTCGTTGCCGAGTTCGAGGGTGAATTCCCGCGGCAACGGGCCGAATTCGCCGCCCAGAAGCCGCGCCATGAACCCGGCCACCGCGGCGCGCAGCCCGGCCTCGTCCCCGGCATAGGCCGCAAGCGGCAGGATCATCGAGAAGCTGGCATCGACCGCGCGGGCATGGGCCAGCATCTCGGTCAGCCCGGCGCGATGCGCGGCGGGGGCCACGAAATCGGCGAAGGCAAAGCCGTAGCGGTCGGCCCGGGTCTCGGCGAGCGTGCCGCCGGGCCATCGGATCGCCTGCAACCCCAAGGCCTGACAGGCCGCGTCGAACCGCGCGAGATTGTTGTAGGAAAGATAAATCCCGCCGAAGACATCGCGGTCCAGCGCGCCGGACAGAAAGCCGGTGCCGGTCTGCAGCGACAGGGAGACGGTGCGGTCGGGCATCGGGCGGACCTCCTCGCAGTCTTTTGCGGTCTAGCAGCGTGGGGCTGGGTTCGGATCGTGAAACGCGGAACCGCAGATTTTCCAGTCTTGCAGCAATTCCGCGGCCGGGCCGCAAGGCCGATCTTGCGGCGGCGCTCGGCCGGGCTAGACTGGGCGCATGGACACGCCCTCCGATCTCTGGACCGCCCGGTCTGGCCGCGACCGCGATGACGGGCCGGTGCCGGTCGTCATCGGCTGCGATGTGACGACGCCTGTTGGCACGGTTCTGCTGGTGCATGGCCGCAACGGCGCGCCGGACCAGCCGCAGATCGCCGAGATCGCCGAGGCCTATCTGGCGCGCGGCTGGCGCGTCGTGGCACCGGAACTGCCCAATTCCATCGCGCTGCCCGCCTCGGGGCCGGCCGACCGGCTGACCATGGACGGGCTGCGCCGGGCCGCGGCCGAGGTCATGGTCTGGACCCGCGCGCGCTGGCCGGACGCGCCGCTGGCGCTGGCGGGCCACAGTCTGGGCGGCTTCGCCATCGGCCATCTGGCCGCCGATCTGGGCGACCCGCATCATGTGCTGGGCGCCTCGCCGGTGCTGTCGGGGGCGCGGCTGCTGGCGGCGCGCGTGGCCATGGGGCCGCCTGCTGTCGCCGCGCTGGAGCGCGAGGTGCCCCTGATGCGCGCGGGCATGGAGGCCGAGGATGCCGCGCCCGCGCTGGCCCGGGTCGCGGCGCCCTTGGGCGTGATCACCGGGGCGGAGGACGGGATCGTGCCGCTGGCCGATGCGCGCGCCTATTTCAACGCGGCGCCGAACGGGCGGTTCTTCGGGGCGCTGCCGGGGCAGAACCATTGCCCGGCGGGCCCCGACGTGGCCGCGATGCTGGGCGTCGCGCTGGCCGCGCTGGGCGCGTGAGCGCGGGGCCGGACCCGGGCTGGGTTGCGGCCCGGCGCGGAGGGGCGGCGCGGGCGCTGCGCCGCGCGGTGTCGGCCACCGGGCTGTCGCGCCACCGCGCGGGCTTCGGCTGGACGGTGGTGCCCGCGCGGGGGTCGATCCTGGCCTCGACGCGGGTGGCCTCATGGGACCCCGAGCCCGATTATTTCCACCACTGGACGCGTGACGCCGCCATCGCGCTGGCGGCCGTGCCCGCGGCGATGGCGGCCGAGCCCGAGGCCGCGCCCTTCTGGCGGCAGGCGGTGGCCGATCACGTCCGCTTTTCGCTGGCGATCTCGGACCCCGACCGGCGCGGGCCGCCGGTCAACCCGTTGAAACACAGCGCGACCGAGGCCTTCCGGCCCTATCTGCGCCCCGATGCCGAACTTGCCGCCCTGACCGGCGCCGCCTGGTTGGCCGAGCCGCGCTGTGCGGCCGATGGCGGCCCCGATCTCGAACGCTGGGGGCGGCCGCAATACGATGGACCGGCGCTCAGGGCGGCGGCGCTGATGCGGCTGGGCGCGGCGATGCCCGAGGCGCGCGGCCCGGAGGCCGACCGGCTGATCGCGCGCGATCTCGACTTCACGCTGGCGATGGCCGGGGCGCCCTGCCTCGGCCCCTGGGAGGAAGAGCCCGTCCGGCGCAGCAGCTTTACGCTGATCGCGCAATGGGATGCGCTGGAGCTGGGAGCACGGCGCCTCGGGCGCCCCGATCTGGCCGAGGCGGCCGACAGGCTGGCCGATCTGATTGCCGAAGCCGCCGATCCGGTCTCGGGCGGCTGGCGCGAAAGCCTCGAGGCGACGCCGGGCTTGCTCGATGCCGCGACGGTGCTGGCGCTGGTGCAGGCCGGGCGGAGCGATGGCCCCTTTGCCCTGACCGCGCCCCGGACCCGGGCCACCATGGCGGCGCTCGAGACGCTGTTTGCCCGGCTTTATCCCGTGAACCATGGCCGCGCGGCCCCCGCGCTGGGGCGCTGTGCCGAAGATATCTTCTGCGGCGGCAACCCGTGGTTTCCGGTCACGCTGGGCTTTGCCGAGGCGCATTACCGGATCGCGGCGGCGACCGGCGACGCGGCCGAGTTCGGCCGCGCCGAGGCGTTGATGGCGGTGGTCGAAGACCTCGCGCCCGAGGGGGACGACCTGCCCGAACAGGCCGACCGCAGGACCGGCGCGCCAACCTCCTGCCTCGGGCTGACCTGGTCGGCGGCGGCCTTCCTGATGGCGGCGGCGGCCCGCGATCAGGCGCTGGCGGCCAGATAGGGCGCGGAAAAGCCCAGCCGCAACAGGCCCCGCCGGATCTCGGGGCGGCCCGAGACCAGCCGCCAGATCAGCCCCGAGCGGTGGTTTTCCAGCCCCACGACAATCGGGCCCTGATCGATGGCCAGACGGCTTTCCGCGACCCAGTCCCCATTCGGGCAGAAGGCATCGACAAAGCCCGCCTCGCCCCAGATCCTGTCGCCCAGATCGTCGTGCAGATGGCGCAGAACCGGCATCGCCTCGGCGGGGGCGTAGGGGAGGGACGAGAGCGCCGCCGTGGGGGTGATGACGCCGGTGTCATGGGTGGGCGAATGGGCGGCATAGCCCTTGGGGTCGTCGCTGGCCGTGAGGCCCCAGCACGCGGCGCCATAGCCCGTATGGCCCCTGGGGTTCGCCAGGCAATGGGCGCGGTTGACCAGCGCATGGGCGCGGGCCTGGGCGCCGTAATCGGCATAGGCGTCGGTCAGCCCGCGCGGGTCGATCCCGAGGAAGGGATATTGCGACAGGAACAGCGGCCCGCCCCAGTCGGGACCCAGCGGCAGGACCGTGCCATCATAGCTGCGGCCGTTGAGGAAGGTGGGCGTCCGGACCCAGCTTTGGTGATAGCTTTCGGGCGGGATCGGATGGGTGTCCGACCCGGCGCCCAGGACGAAGACCGGCATCGCCTCGTTCCAGCCCCGGATCGGCAGGGCGTTCGGGGCAAAGGGCCGGTCGGGATGGCGGTGCCACATCACCGCGCCATCCTCGCGCAGATGCGCGGCCCAGTTCACCGCGTCGAAAAGCGCCTCGATCCGGGCGCCGATCCCGGGGGCCTCGGTGAAGAAGGCGGCGGCGCCCAGCAGGCCGGTCATCAGGAAGGCGGTCTCGACCAGATCGCCGCCATCGTCGCCCGCCATGAAGGGCAGGACGCGCCCGGTCGCGCCATGCAGGAAATGCGGAAAGACCCCGTCGAAGCGGTCGGCGGTCTCCAGAAACCCCACCAGCCGTTCGACGCGGTCGAGGATCTCGCGCCGGGGGCGCCAGCCGCGCTCGGCCGCGACGATCTGGGCCAGAAGCCCGAAGCCGGTGCCGCCGGTGCAGACCGTGTCTTCGATGTCATAGCCGAAGGCCCCGGCGCTGCGTTCGCGGGCCATGCCGCTGACCGGATGGCTCCAGTCGAGGAAATACCCCGCCGTCGCCTGTGCGATGCGGTCGCGCAGCGCGGCATCGTCCAGGCCGCGGATCACGCCCGCCATGTCAGCTCTACCGGACGGGTGTCGCGGCTGTTCGGCCCGACATGCAGCACGATCCGGCCCGGGTCGCGGACCCAGCGCGCGGTTTCGAGCGAGGGCGCCAGCGGATAGCGCGCCAGGTCCGCCCCGATCTCGAAGACGAGCTCGCGGGCCTCGCCCGGTGCCAGATCGACCTGGCGGAACGCCACCAGATGGCGGGCTGGGCGGGTGATCCGCGCCTCGGGGTCGGACAGGTAGACCTGAACTGTCTCGGTCGCGGGGCGGGGGCCGGTATTGGTCAGGGTCACGCTGAGGCGCACCCGGTCCTCCGGCCCGGCATCGGTCGCAGACAGGCGCGGGGGGGCGTAATCGACCTCGGTGTAGGACAGACCGAAGCCGAACGGGTAGGGCTGGCGGTCGCCCGGCAGATCCAGCCAGCCGGTGCGGAACTTGACGAAGCGTCCGGTCCAGGGGCGGCCGGTCGGGTCCTCGGCATGGCAGACAGGGGTCTGGCCGGGGGCGGCGGGCAGGGTGACGGGCAGCCGCCCCGAGGGCTCGGTGCGGCCGAAGATCAGATCGGCGACGCCCTCGGGCCCGGCGATGCCGCCATGCCAGGCGTAAAGCAGCGCGCCGCAACGCCCGTCCACGCCATCGAGCGCTAGCGCCCGGCCCGCGAAGACCGCGACGACCAGCGGCGTGCCGGTGGCGGCGAGCGCGTCCAGCAGGCGGCGCTGCGGCGCGGGCAGGTCGGGGCAAAGCCGCGACGAGGATTCGCCCGCATGTTCCTTGGCCTCGCCCAGCGCCACCACGACGATATCGGCCGTCTGCGCGGCCGCGACCGCCTCGGCCAGCATCTCGGCCTCGGGGCGGGGGTCGCGGGTCACGGTGACGCCATGGACGTTCAGCCGGTCGATCAGCCAGTCCTCCTCGACCAGATTGCAGCCCGGGGCATGGGCGGGCGGGTGTCCGGCGATGGCGGTCATGGCCTCGAAAAGCGGCGTCACGTCGGCGGCCCGCCCCGAGACGGCCCAGGTGCCCAGCATGTTCGCCCGGTCCCGCGCCAGCGGCCCGATCAGCGCCACCCGCGCGCCGGGGGCAAGTGGCAGGAGCCCGTCGTTTTTCAGGAGTACCGCCGAGCGTGCGGCGGCCTTGCGGGCCAGCGCCCGGCCCTCGGCCCGGTCGGGCGCGGCGGGCGTGCCGGTCAGCCCGCGCCAGGGATCGTCAAGCAGCCCGAGCCGCGCCTTGAAACCCAGCACCCGGGCACAGGCGCGGTCGATCAGGGCGCGCACCCGCTCGGCCGGGACGGACAGCCCGGCCTCGGGCGCGTCGAGCCCGGCCTCGGCCAGGGCGGGCAGATGGGTGAGGTAATCCTCGCCCACCATGTCCATGTCGATGCCCGCGGCCAGCGCGCGCAGCACGACGGTTGCCGGGCTGCCCAGCCCGTGGGCGGTCAGCTCGCGGATGCCGGTATAGTCCGACACGACCAGCCCGTCGAAACCGGTCTGGCCGCGCAGCCAGCCCTCGATCAATGGCTCATGGGCATGCATCGGCAGCTTGTTGACGGCGTTGAAAGCGGCCATGACCGAGGCCGCGCCCGCCGCCACACCTTGGGCGAAGGGCGGCAGGTAGATCTCCAGCAGATCCTCCCAGGCCAGCGAGGCATTGTCGTAGTCGCGCCCCGAGAGCGGCGCGCCATAGGCCACGAAATGCTTGAGGCAGGCCGCGACCCGGCCGGGCGATGCGGGGTCGTCGCCCTGCAGGCCGCGGGTCATGGCGGCGGCGATGGCGCCCGCCAGATGCGGGTCCTCGCCCGGGCTTTCGGCCATCCGCCCCCAGCGCGCGTCGCGGGAGACGTCGATCATCGGGGCATAGACCTGATGCAGCCCCTCGGCCGAGGCCTCGGCGGCGGCGAAGGCGGCGGTCGCCTCGATCAGCGCCATGTCCCAGCTCGCGGCCAGCGCGATCGGCAGCGGAAAGACGGTGCGGTGGCCGTGGATCACGTCTTCGGCGAAGAACAGCGGGATCTTCAGCCGCGAGCCCGCCAGAGCCCGGTCCTGCAGGCCCCGGGCCGAGGCCAGCGACTTGGTGCCGAAGATCGCGCCGACCTGTCCCGCATCGAGCCGCTTGGCCAGCGGCGTTGCGGTGGCGGCGCCGGTCACCAGGCCTTCGCCCGCGGCCAGCAGGTTCAGCTGGCCGATCTTTTCGGCCAGCGTCATCTGCGTCATCAGCCGGTCGACGGTCTCGCCGCCGCGTCTGCGGTCCATGCGCATTCCCCCTTGCGCCGGTGGCCTGCCCGGCTACTCCGCGGCGTGGCGGGCGGCGGCCAGACCCGGCGCCAGCACCGGACGGACCTGTCCGACGCCCCCCGCAATGTCGAGCACCGCGGCATAGAAGGGGCGGCCGTCCGGGTCGTAGGGCGCGGTTTCGCCATGCAGTACCGCGATCACCGCGGTCCGTGGCAATTCCTCGCACAGCGCGTCGTGGAAATCTACCGCAGCGTTTGCGTCAAGCGCCGAGGTCGCCTCGTCTAGCAGCAGGATATCGGGGCGCGTCAGCAGGATGCGGGCCAGCACGAGGCGCTGTTTCTGCCCGCCCGACAGCACGGTGC
Organism: Rhodovulum viride; assembly: GCF_003265965.1. Classification (NCBI taxonomy): domain Bacteria; kingdom Pseudomonadati; phylum Pseudomonadota; class Alphaproteobacteria; order Rhodobacterales; family Paracoccaceae; genus Rhodovulum; species Rhodovulum viride. The sequence goes on from NZ_MUAV01000006.1 coordinate 183,012, forward strand.
GCCAGGTCTTGCCGTGATGCAGGTCGTGATGGAGCGAGGTGATGAACTGCCCCAGCCCGGCCCGGTACAGGACGCGCGCGACCACCAGATCGCCGTGCTTCTCGGGAGCTTCGGGGTAGCAGACCAGCGTCTTGAGGCTCATCCGTTCGGGCAGGTCGGGCTCTTGTCCCGCAAAGAACATCCGCGCGCCCCCGGCCAGCGAGACCCGGCCCTCGCCATAGGGCCAGAGCCCGGCCACGGCCTTGAGCAGGCTGCTTTTGCCGCAGCCATTGGCGCCGCGCAGGTAGATCCGGTCGCCGCGCCCGAGCCGCAGGCGCGGCACGGTCAGGAAGGGTTCGGCATCGTGGCCGCGATGGCACAGCGCCAGATCCCGGATCTCGACCAGCGCACCCCGGGCGTCGCGGCGCCGGTCGAAGCGGCTGATCCCGGTCTCGGCATAGAAGTCCTGGCGCGCGCGAACCCGCTCGACCGCGCGGGCCAGTTCGGTCAGCCGCCCGGCATTGGCGCGCAGCGTCGCAATCTCCGGCATCACGTTGATGAACCACGAAAGATCGCCGATCAGCCCGGCGGTCAGCTCGCTGCTGGCGGCGAAGGTCTTGAAGCTCATATGCCCGGCCATGAAGGCGGGCAGGGCGGGCAGATAGGCCAGCAGCCGGTGCGACAGGAAGTTGTAGAGATCGGTGAACAGCATCATCGCCGCGCCCAGCCCGTTCTGCCGGCCCCAGGTCCGGTCGAGCGCTGCATAAAGCCGGGCGTTGATCCGGCGCTGGGCGCGTTCCCCGCGCGAGGCGGCGATCTGCCCGACCCGGTGCAAAAGCCCGCCCAGCTCGCCCCGCCAGGCGCCGTCGCGGCGCTGGCGCTGCAGCTTCTGGCGTTCGAGGATGCGCCCGAGCCGCCAGGCGATCCAGGTGATCGCGGGCACGTAAAGCAGGATCAGCCCCGCGACCAGCAGGGCCGTGCCATGGACGCCGGGCACCAGATCGACCCGGGCGGCGAGGGCGGGGCCGACCTGGGCCTCGATCCAGGCATTGGCCGAGGCGCCCCAGCGGTCGAGCTGCGGCACCGGCTGGCTGCGTTCGAGGATCGCGGCCGAGACGAACCAGACCGAGGTGATCGCGCCCCAAAGCCCCATGGTCAGCCCGATCAGCCCGCCGTAAAGCCCGATCGAGCATTCGTCGATCCGCTGGTCGATGGCATCGGGCAGGCGGGCGCCGCGCTCGGTTTCGCTGCGGTCGCTCATCAGATCGAGCGCGATGCGTTCGTCGGCCAGGATCGCCGCGTCGAAGCGGCCGACCAGCCAGGCGCGGGCGCGGCGGTGAAGCGTCGTGGACAGGAAGTGGCGACAGGCGACGCCGCAGGCCCGCGCGGCGTAGATCCCGACAAGCGCCGCGGCGGCGGTCAGCAGCAGCTCGGCCGGATCGACGCCCGCCTCGGCGCGATGGAAATTGGCAAGCGCGGCGAGGAAATCGGCGCTGGAGGTCGCGACCCAGACGCTGGCCTTGCTCAGAAGCGTCGTCAGGCCGAAGACCACGATGGTCAGGACCCAGGCCTCTTTCCAGCGGGAGGAGACCCAGTAGGCTGTCACCAGCCCCCAAAACCCAGTCAGTTTACTCACAACCGCTCTCGCCTCGTTCGCGCGCACCTTCCCCGCGACGTGCCAGCCCCTTTCAGGCGGCCGCCCGGACAAGACGCCCTTGATTGTTTGTGTGACGCGAGGGGGGCCGGATGGCTCACCTTTCCGAATGCGCCGCGATAACTGTCGGCGAAAAGCCGCCGAAAGTCCAAAAAATTCTCTCTTCGAAACGTGGATAATTCCCTACCCGGGGGCAGGGTGGCCGTCGTCGCGACCGGCCGGGGTCGCGCGGGCGCCGGGTCGGTCGGTCCCGGAGAATCTGAAATGACTTATTTGCAAGTGGTTAGATGTGGGTGATTTGAAATGGCCGGATGATTCCAATTCGGTGAAGATGTTGCTTATTTATCGCGTTCCGGTTGTCAATGGTGATTGCCGCCGCAGTCGGGGGCTTGACGCCTTTTGCGGGCCCGGCTGGCGACCGGTCGGGCACAAAGACCCGCAGCGCGCGACCGCTGGCCAATCCTGCGCCAATCCTGCGCCAATCCTGCGCCGGTCGGGAGGGACGTGGCGGGGCCGGGACGCGGCGGGCGCGTCCCGGGGCTCGGGCGTCAGATCGACTTGAGATATTCCAGCAGGGCGCGCTTGTCGGTATCGCTCAGCGTCGTGCCGTAGTCATGGCCGCAGCGGCTGTTGCCGGAGCTGATCTGGTCGCAGCCGGTGGTCTCGATCACATGATCGAAGGCGGTCTGCCCGGCGGCCATGCCGACCGCGTCGATGTCATAGGCGGGGCCGGGCGTGAAGGCGGCGGTGCGCTCGGCGGGCGGGGTCAGCAGATCGCGCAGCGTGGGGACCGAGCCGTTATGCAGATAGGGTGCGGCCGCCCAGATCCCGTCCAGCACCCGGGATTCGTAGGCGCAGGCCGGGGCCGCCGTTTCAAGCGTGACGCCGTCCGGTCCGCTGGACGGGAAGGCGCCGCGCAGGTCGTCGAACCTGCCCATGAAGTCCGCGTCGTTGGCAAGATCGGCGCGGGCCGCCGAGGCGAGGTCGCTTGTCGGGCGAAAACCGGTGGCATGCTGGATGATCGCCCCGATCACCGACAGCCCGAGCAGGTCGAAGGCGGCGGCCTCGGCGCCGAGCATCTTGCCCGACAGCGGCACCTTTGCGCCCTCCAGAACGCCGGTCTTGGCGGTGCGGGTCAGGATCTCGCATTCGCGTTCGTCGGTCCCCGCAGGCAGGATCGGCGTCGCCCAGGTCGAATGGAAGATCGACCGGAACGCGCCCTGTCTCTTGCCATGGCACTCGACGCAGCCGCCCTGGTCGGTCGCGCGGTCGAAGACGGTGCGGCCCTGCTCGGCCAGATCCTCGTCCAGCGCCCAGGGCCAGCGCGGCGCGCCGATCTTCCAGATCGCGTCCTCAAGCGATTTCAGCCCCTCCCAGTTCGCCGAATTGTCGGTGACATAGTCGCGGTCGAACAACAGCCCCGGTTTTGCCGTCGGGTGGAACTCGCCGAAGACGCCATAGACCTCGCCCAGGTTGCGGGCGAGCCCCAGAAGGTCGTTGCCATTCTCGGCAAAGCCCGGCCATTGGGTCATGTCCTGACGCGCCGCGTTCCACAGGAACGGATAGCGCGTGGGCGCATCGGCGATCAGGATGTTCTCGGGGATCAGATAGGCGTCTTCGGGCGCCCCCAGATCGAGCCCGGTCAGCCGGTTGAAGATCATCGACACCGCATCGAGCCGGGCCGGACCCCAGGCCGGATCGGGCAGCGAGCCCGCGATGAGGGTGTGAAACCGCTTGCTCCAGATCTCGAGCTCGGCACGCAGGTCGGCGCGGTCGCCATCGCCGCCCGCCACCTTGTCGGCGAAGGCGTCGAAGGCCGCGTCATCGGCCAGCACCGCCAGCACCGCGGCGTCGAGATCCGCGAGGAAGCTCTGGAAATCGACAATGGCCGGGCCGCCGTCGATCCGGTAGGCGGTGCCGCCGACCTCGATCTGGCGGGTATGGCAGGCGGCACAGGTCATGCCGATGGCGGTGCCGTCGGGGCTGTCATTGGTGGTGAAGCCGACCGGCAGGGTCGCGTCGTCGTCGCGGTCGGGCATCGGCAGATAGCCGTAGCGCGCCAGACTGTCCGCCAGGAACGGCGTCCCGTCGGGCCCGGTCAGCGCCTGCATCCAGGCCAACGGCATGATCCGCGAGCCCTGATCCTGGGTGTAGAAGGCCGAGCGCAGCGCGCCGGTCCAGCTGTCGCCCTGATCGACATAGACGGTCTGGGCCCCGAGGGGGGCTGCGGCGGACAGAAGGAAAGCGGAAAAGACGGATCGAGCAAACATTTGGTCCTCCCAAGGTAGAATGCTTTCGATCCTCTCATTCCTTGCGTGTGGTTTCCACAAGTTTCCGCTACGTCAAGAATAGCGCCGTCGGGCCGGGCCTTGCGTCAGGGGGCGGCGGTCCCGGCCCCGGGCTGGGCGCTGCCCGGTTCGGCGACGATCTGCACGACCCGGCCGAAGACCGGCAAGGGCGTGGCCCCGTCGCCGATGCCCAGCACCCCAAGCCGCGCCAGCCGCCCCTGCAACAGCGCCTCGATCCGGGTCAGGGCCTCGGGGTCGAGCTGGTCCAGCACGTCGTCCATCACCAGCCAGTCGGGACAGCGCAAGAGTGCCCGGGCGAAGACCAGACACTGCTTGTCGCTCTGGCCCAGAAGCTGGTCCCAGCGCCCCGATTCGCCCAGCGCGGCGGCCAGATGCCCAAGCCCCACCGCGTCGAGCGCCGCCACCATCTGGTCATGGCCATAACGGTCGGCCGGTTCGGGGTAGCACAGCGCCAGATCGAGCCGCCCCGGCGGCACATAGGCCCGGGTCGGCAGGTACATCACCCGATCGGGCGGCGGCATCGCGATGCGCCCCTCGGCCCGGGTCCAGAGCCCGGCCAGCGTGTCGAACAGCAGCGTCTTGCCCGACCCCGAGCCGCCATGCAGCAGCACCCGCTCGCCCGGGGCGACGGTGACGTCAGGCGGATCGAGCCGAACCCCCACATGCGGGGTCACGACATGGAGCCCCGCGATCTCGATGCGGCCCGCGTCCTCGCGCCGGTCGATCCGGGGGCCGTCCGCTTCGGCCGCAGCTTCGGCGCGGTCGACCGCCAGCACCGCGCGGTGAAAGCTCGTGACCCGGAACAGCGTCGCGCGCCAGGTTGCGATCACGGCGAAATTGCTGACGAACCAGCGCAGCGACCCCTGCACCTGAGTGAAGGCGCCTGCCACCATCATCAGCTCGCCGATGCTCATGTCCGAGGTGAAATAGAAAGGCGCGGCCACCAGGATCGGGGCGACCAGCGTGAACCAGCCATAGCCCGCCGTCACCCAGGTCAGGTTGGCGGTGGCCAGGATCACCGCCTCGACGATGCCGACGACGCCCGCGAAGCTGGTTTCGATCCGCGAGGTTTCGGCCCGCTCGCCGCGTTCGAGCGCGATCCGCCCGGCGGCCTCGCTGATCCGGACCAGATCGAAGCGCAAGACCGCCTCGCGGGCGGATTCCTCGGCCCGAAGCGCCACCAGCGGCCGGCCGACGCGCCAGCTGAGCCAGGAGGCCGCGACCGCGTAGAACAGCGCGCACCAGACCATGAAGCCCGGGATTTCATGGCTTTGGCCGCCGAAACTCAGGCTGAACCCCTCGGATTTCTGCCAAAGGACGCCGATGAACGACCCCAGAAGCAGCGTCGCCTGAAAAAGCCCGATCCCCAGCGCCGCGCTGAGATCGGCCAGCTGGTCGACATCGGCCTGCAACCGCTGATCGGGGTTCTCGCCGATCTTGCCCGCCCGCGACAGCCGCAGCGCGCGGCCCGGCGCCATCCAGTCGCGCACCAGCGCCCGGAAAAGCCCGCGCCTCAGCGTCAGTTTCATGGTCTGGTCCAGCCAGAGCTGGCTGACATTCAGCACCAGAAGGATGCCCGCCAGCACCGCGAAGACGCCAAGCTGGGTCACGAAGGCCGCCATGTCCTTGCGGGTGAGGGCGTCGTAGAAGGGCTCGTTCCAGGCGTTCAGCCGGATCTGCATATAGGCGGTCAGCCCGATCACGCAGACCAGCGCCGCGACCAGAAGCGCCGCCCGCCGCCCGAAGCCCGAACTGCGGAACAGACCCAGCGTGTCGCGGATCTGTGCCGACAGCCGCTCGGGCGGGGCCGCCGTCGCGGTCCGCTCAGCCAAGGTCCTGCGCCCGTCCATGGGGGGTCTTGCTCACCTGCGATCTCCTCTGGGTCGGGTCCGCTCGTGCCTTTTCCGATACGGGCGGCGGGCGGGGTTCGCAAGCGTCGGTCGCGTCCGGCGGGCGCCGGGCGCCGGGGGCTCAGCGCGCGAGCGTCAGCAACGCGTCGAGGTCCAGATCGGCCTCGATCTCGTCGGCCAGACGGTCGAGCGCGGCCTCGACCCGGTCGGGGCCGGCCTCGGCGGCGGTCGCGCCCATCGCCGCGAGCCAGGCTGCGCGGAACCCGTCGGCGCCGAAAAGCCCGTGCACATGGCTGCCCCGGATGCGGCCATCGGCCGAGACCGCGCCTTCGGGCTGGCCGTCAAGCCGCAGCCAGGGCCGGTCGGTTCCCGGCCCCGAGACGCGCCCGGCATGGATTTCATAGCCGGTGACGCGGGCGCCGCTGATCGCATCGCGCGTGTCGACCGCAACGAGCCGCTTGTCGCCGGTCATCACCGTCTCGATGTCGAGAAGCCCAAGCCCCGGCGTTTCGCCCGGCGGTCCCTCGATGCCTTCGGGGTCGCGCACGACACGGCCGAGCATCTGATAGCCCGCGCAAAGCCCCAGCACATGCCCGCCCCGGCGCAGATGGGCGCGGATGTCTATGTCCCAGCCCTCGGCCCGAAGCGCCTCGAGCGCGGGCCGCGTGGTCTTCGACCCCAGCAGGATCACCGCATCCGCATCGCCCGGCACCGGCTGGCCGGATTTCAGCCAGCGCAGGTCCACGTCGGGCTCTGCCGCCAGCGGGTCGAGATCGTCGAAATTGGCGATCCGGGGCAGTTCGGGGACCGCGATCACCAGCCGGCCGGTCCGGCCGCCGCGCCGCCCGAGTCCCAGCGAATCTTCCTCGGGCAGGGCGCGCGCGGCCTCGGACCAGCGCAACAGCCCCAGCACCGGCCAGCCGGTCTCGGCGCGGATCTCGGCCGCGGCAGGGGCGAAGACGGCCGGATCGCCGCGGAATTTGGTCACGATGACGCCCGCGACCCGCGCCCGCTCGGCCTCGGTCCAGAGCCGGTGATGGCCGATGGCGGCCGCGGTCACGCCGCCGCGCGACTCGTCGCCCAGAAGGATGGCGGGCAGATCGGCGGCCTCGGCCAGCCCCATGTTCGAGATATCCTGCGGGCGCAGATAGCGTTCGGCCCCGCTGCCCGCGCCCTCGACCAGCACCAGATCATGGGCCTCGGACAACCGGTTCAGGCTGGCCACGACCTCGGCCCTCAACGTGGGTTTCAGCGCCTGATAGGCGCTGGCCGACTGCCGCCCCAGCACGCGGCCGCGCAGTACGACCTGGCAGTCGATGTCTGTCTCGGGCTTCAGCAGCACCGGGTTCATGTCGACCGACAGGGCCACGCCCGCCGCGCGGGCCTGCAGCGCCTGTGCCCGGCCGATCTCGCCGCCATCCGCCGTCACGGCAGCGTTGTTCGACATGTTCTGCGCCTTGAAGGGCGCGACCTTCAGCCCGCGCCGGGCATAGGCGCGGGCCAGCCCCGCGACCAGCAGGCTTTTCCCCACGTCCGAGCCGGTGCCCAGGACCATGAGCCGCCGGGCGGTCATCGGGCCAGCGTCAGCAGGGCATCGAGATCGAGATCGGTCTCGAGCTGGTCGGCCAGCGCATCCAGCGTCGCCTCGATCCGCGCGGCATGGTCAAGCCCCGAGGCGCGGCCCCCCATCGCCGTCAGCCAGTGCCGCCGGAACCCGTCGGCGCCGAAGATCCCGTGCACATAGCAGCCCATCACCCGCCGGTCGGCCGACAGCGCGCCCTCGGGTTGGCCGTTCAGCATCAGCCACGGCCGCTCGAGCCCCTGACCGCGGGTCACGCCCATATGCATCTCGTAGCCGGTGACCCGGGCGCCGCTGACGGTGTCGAGCGCGTCGACCTCGGCCAGCCGCTTTTCGGGGCCGATCTCGGTCTCGATGTCGAGAAGCCCCAGCCCCGGGGTCTCACCCGGCGGGCCTTCGAGGCCCTGCGGGTCGCGCACGGTGCGGCCCAGCATCTGGAACCCCGCGCAGATGCCCACGACCCGTCCGCCGCGGCGCAGATGCGCCAGGATGTCGATGTCCCAGCCATTGGCGCGGAGCGAGTCGAGCGCAGGCCGCGTGGTCTTGGACCCCGGCAGCAGCACGACATCGGCCTCGGCCGGGATCGGCTCGCCGGGCCGGACCCAGCGCAGATCGACGTCCGGTTCGGCCGACAGCGGGTCGAGATCGTCGAAATTGGCCATCCTTGCGATCAGCGGCACCGCGATCACCAGCCCGTGCCCGCCGCCCGAAGCGGGCCGTTCCAGCGCCAGCGCATCCTCGGCGGGCAGGCGCGAGGCCGCGTCGAACCAGCGTGCGACCCCCAGAAGCGGCCAGCCCGTGATCTCGGCGATGCTGCGGCAGGCCGGGTCGTAAAGCGAGAAATAGCCGCGGAACTTGTTCACCAGAAAGCCCGCGACGCGCGCCCGCTCGGGTTCGGTATGCAGCAGCCAGGACCCCACGACAGCGGCCATCGCGCCGCCCCGGTCGTTATCGGTGACCAGCACCACCGGCAGGTCGGCGGCCTCGGCAAAGCGCATGTTGGCGATGTCGCTCTTGCGCAGATAGGTCTCGGTTCCCGAGCCCGCGCCCTCGACCAGCACCAGATCGGCCTCGGCGGCGATGCGGTTGAAGCTGTCCATCACCGCGGGCAGGAGCTTCGGCTTGAGTTCGTGATAATGGCGCGCGGGCCAGTTGCCGAGCGCGCGGCCCCGCAGCACCACCTGCGAGCCGACCATGGCCTGGGGTTTCAGCAGCACCGGGTTCATGTGGATCGAGGGGGGCAGGCCCGCCGCCCGGGCCTGCAGCGCCTGGGCCCGGCCGATCTCGCCCCTCGGGGCTTCGCCGTCGGGGCCGGGGGGCAGGTCGCTGTCGGCGGCAACGGCGGCGTTGTTCGACATGTTCTGCGCCTTGAAGGGCGCCACCTTCACGCCCCGCCGCGCATAGGCGCGGCAGAGCCCGGCGACCAGCAGGCTCTTGCCGACGTCCGAACTGGTGCCCTGGAACATCAGCGCCTTCGCCCGGCGCGGCGGGGCAGGATCGAGCATCGGCACCGAAATCTCGGGCATCGGCGGCGCGGCGTCGTCGGGGGGCAGGTCGGAAGGCGGGCTCGGGGTCCTGTGGGATGTCATCGGGGCTCCTGCGGCGTTCGGCAGGGGTGTCGGACGGGGCTTTCCGGATGTCAAGCGCGGCTCAGAACTCGACGCCGGGCTGGCCCTTGATGCCCGACCGGAACGGGTGCTTGACCAGCGTCATCTCGGTGACCAGATCGGCCGCCTCGATCAGCGCCTCGGGGGCGTTGCGGCCTGTCAGCACGACATGGGTCAGGGGCGGCTTCTCGGCCTGGAGGAACTCCACCACGCGGTCGGCATCCAGATAGCCGTAGCGCAGCGCGATGTTGATCTCGTCCAGCAGCACCATGCGGATGGCGGGATCGCGGATCAACTCTTTCGCCTTTTCCCAGCCCTTTTCTGCGGCGGCGATGTCGCGGGCGCGGTCCTGGGTTTCCCAGGTAAAGCCCTCGCCCATGGCATGGAACTGGCAGAGATCGCCGAAATGCGAGGTCAGAAGCCGCCGCTCGCCCGTGTCCCAGGCGCCCTTGACGAACTGGACCACGGCGCAGGGCATCTGATGGGCGATGCAGCGCAGGATCATCCCGAAGCCCGAGGAGGACTTGCCCTTGCCGGTGCCGGTATGCACGAGGATCAGCCCCTTCTCGCCGGATTTCCCGGCCATGATCTTGTCGCGCGCGGCCTTCTTCCTGGCCATCTTGGCGGCATGGCGGGCGTCGTCGGCAACGGTATCGGCGGTCTCGTCGGTCATGGGGGCTCCTTGCGCGTGTCGGGGACAGCTTAGCGGGCGGGGGCGCGGCGTCAAACCCGGGCCGCGCGGCGGTCGTGCCGATTGACAAGTCCCGAGCCGCTTGCCATGACGAAGCCGTGACCGGTTCGCCCGGGCCCCGAGGGTCCGGACGTGAAAAGGGAACGCGGTGCGCCCCCGCAAGGGGCAAGTCCGCGGCTGCCCCCGCAACTGTAAGCGGCGAGCACGGCTGAGAACGCCACTGGGGATACCCCCCGGGAAGGCCAGCCAAGCTGAGACCCGCAAGCCAGGAGACCTGCCGGCCGCCCGTTTCCCCGCAAGGGAGGCGGTTTCCACCGGACGCCGGGGTGCGCGTCTGGCCCGGATCGGCCGCGTTGCGACCCGTTCGAGCCTCTCATCCCCTCGTCCTTTCACCCGCGGCCTGTCCGGCCGCCCCTGTTGAAAGGCAACGACCTTGATCTTCCACGGCAATCTCGTAACCGCCGCGCTGGCGCTGACCCTCGTTCCCGGGGTGGCCGCCGCGCATTTCCAGCTGGCCTATACCGAAGAAAGCCTGATCGACGCGCCCGGCGACGTGCCGGTCAAGCTGATCTTCTGGCACCCGCAGGAAAGCGGCCCGGTCATGGACATGGGCGAACCGCTGGAATTCTACGCCATCCATCGCGGCGAGAAGATCGACCTTCGCGCGACGCTCAGCCAGACCGTCTTTCGCGGCCCGCTGAACGAGGCCGTCGCCTGGGATGGCAGTCTGCCGGTCAAGCGGATGGGCGACTATGTGCTGGTGACGGTGCCCGCGCCCTATTACGAGGACTCCGAGGATATCTACATCCAGCAGATCACCAAGACCTATCTCAATCGCGGCCAGATGCCGACCGACTGGGACAGCCCGCAGGGGCTGAAGGCCGAGATCGTGCCGCTGGTCAAACCCTATAACGTGATCGCGGGCTCGACCTTCACCGGGCGGGTGCTGTCGGCGGGCCAGCCTGTCGCGGGCGCCGAGATCGAGATCGAATACATGGCGGCCGAGCCCGACATGGCCACGGGCGCGCCCAAGCCCGCGACCGCCGGGCCGTTGCCGGGGGGCGCGATCGTGGCCGTGTCGGACGAGAACGGCTATTTCACTTTCGGCGTGCCCAAGGCGGGCTATTGGGGCTTTGCCGCGCTGGGCGTGGGCCCCGATACCGCGTTCGAGGGCAAGGAGCTCAGCCAGGATGCGGTGCTCTGGATCCGCGCCTTCGATCTGAAATAGGGGCGGGCCCATGCATATCGTGGACGGGGCGCTGGCGGCGCCCGTGGTGATCGGCGGCGCGGTGCTGGCGGCGGGGGGCGTGGCGCGCGGATTGCGCGATCTGACGCTGGAAAAGATCCCCGCTGCCGGGATGCTCTCGGCCAGCTTCTTCGTGGCCTCGCTGATCCATGTGCCCATCGGCCCGTCCTCGGTGCACCTGATCCTGAACGGTCTGGCCGGGCTGGTGCTTGGCTGGGCCGCCTTTCCGGCGCTGTTCGTGGGGCTCTTGCTGCAGGCGGTCTTTTTCGGGTTCGGCGGGCTGACGGTGCTGGGGGTCAATACCCTGAACATCGCGCTGCCCGCAGTGATCGTGCATTATCTCTGCCGCCGGGGTCTTGCGCGCGGCACCCCCCGGATCGCCGCGCTTTGGGCCGGGATGGGCGGGGCGCTGGCCATCGCGCTGACGGCGCTTGGCGTCGGTCTGGCGCTGGCGCTGTCGGGCGCGGCCTTCCTGCCCGCCGCCCGGCTGGTCTTTCTGGCCCATATCCCGGTGATGGCGGTCGAGGGCCTTTTGACCGCCGCCGCCGTCTATCTTGCCGCCCAGGTGAAGCCCGACCTCTTTGCGACAGTTCAAGGACCCCAACGATGATCCGTCCCCTTGCTTTGACCCTGGCGCTTGCGATGGCGCCGCTGCCTGCGCTGGCCCATAAGGTGATCGGCGGGGCCTATGCCGATGGTGCGCTGATCGAGGGCGAGATCGGCTTTTCGAATGGCGACATGGCCGCCGACGCCCTGGTCGAGGTCTTCGACCCGGCGGGCACCCGGCTGGGCGAGACCCGGACCGATGGCGACGGCATCTTCACCTACCGCCCCACCGCCGCCGTCGCCCATGTCTTCCGCGCCGATCTGGGCGCGGGCCATGTCGCCGAATTCACCCTGAGCGCCGATGAGGTCGCCGCGATCCTCGACAGCCCCGCCGCCCGGGCCGCCGCCGAAACCGGCGTCGCCCCTGGCGCGGGGGACGAAACCGGCGCGGGCAATCCGTCGACCTTCCCCCTGGATCGGGCGCCCGCCGGGGCAGCCTCCGGAGCGCTGGCGGCGGTGCCGCTGGTCGCCGCGCCGGGGCTGAGCGACACCGACAAGGCCGAGATCGCACGGATCGTCCGCGACGAGATGCGCCCGCTCCGGCGCGAGATCGCCGCCTATCGCGAACGGAACGACCTGCAGTCGATCCTGGGCGGGATCGGCTATATCGCGGGGCTCTTCGGGCTTGGCTTCTACATCGCCGCGCGCCGGCGTCTGAAGGGATAGGGGCATGTCCGACATCCTGATGCAGGACCGCGCCGGGCCGGAGGGCGCCGCGCTCGACGCGATCGATCCCCGCGCGCGGTTGATCGGGGCGGCGGGCTTCGCCTGCGTGACCGTCGCCTGTTCCTGGCTGCCGCTGCTGCTGGCCGCGCTGATCCTTGCCATCGCCTTGATGGCGCTGTCGGGGCGGGCGGTCGGCCCGACGCTGCGGCGGATGGCGGCGATGGACGGGTTCATCTTCCTGCTGATCGCCATGCTGCCCTTCACCACGCCCGGCGATCCGGTCTTCACGCTTTGGGGATTTGCCGCCTCGCGCGAGGGGATCGTCCATTCGACCGAGATCCTCTTGACCGCCAATGCCGTCGTTCTGGCGCTGCTGTCGCTGGCGGGCACGCTGGAACCGGCGGTGATGGGGCAGGCGCTGCACCGGCTGGGCACGCCCGAGAGGCTGGTGCATCTGCTGCTGTTCACCATCCGCTATATCGAGGTGCTGCGCGCCGAACACCTGCGGCTGCGCCGGGCGATGAAGGTCCGGGGCTTCCGGCCGGGCACGTCCTGGCACAGCTATCGCAGCTTGGGCTATCTGGTCGGCATGATGCTGGTCCGCGCGGTCGAACGGTCCGAACGGGTGCTGGCGGCGATGAAATGCCGGGGCTTTTCGGGCCGGATGCCGGTCCTCGCTGCCTTCGCCTACGGGCCGCGCGACGCGGTCTTCGGCGCGGGGCTGGCGACGGTCCTCATGGCGATGCTGGTTGCCGAGGTCGCCCATGGCGCTTTTTGACCTCGACAGGCTCGTTTTCGGCTATCCCGGCCGGCCCAGGATCCTGCAAGGCGCGAGCCTGACGCTCGAGGCGGGCCAGCGGCTGTCGATCGCGGGCGCGAACGGGTCGGGCAAGTCGACGCTTCTGCAGCTGATGGTGGGGCTTCTCGTCCCGCAATCGGGGCAGATCCGGGCCTTCGGGCAGGAGCGCCGGGCCGAGCCCGACTTCCACGAGGTGCGCCGCCGGGCGGGGCTGGTGTTTCAGGACCCCGACGATCAGCTGTTCTGCCCCACCGTGGCCGAGGATGTGGCCTTCGGGCCGCTCAATCTGGGGCTTGGGCGCGCGGCGGCGATGGAGCAGGTCGAGGCGGTTCTCACCCGGCTTGACCTCATGCATCTGAAGGACCGGATCACCCACCGGCTGTCGGGCGGCGAAAAGCGGCTGGTCAGCCTTGCCGCCGTGTTGGCGATGGAGCCCGAGGTGCTGCTTCTGGACGAGCCCACCAATGCGCTGGACGAGGAAAACGCCGAGCGGCTGGTCGCGATCCTGCAAGGCTTGCCGCAGGCGATCCTGCTGGTGACCCATGACGCAGAGATGCGCGCGCGCATCGCGCCCGAGGGAATGCGGCTCAGCGCCGGGCGGCTGGTTCCGGCGTAAGCCCTCAGCCCCCGCATCAGCGGTCAGCCCTGCGTCAACGGTCAGCCCCCGCGTCAGCCGTCAGCCCCGGCGGTCCGCGCCGGTCTCAGCCCCGCTTCTGACTTCGGCGCATCAGGTAGATGTCCATCAGCCAGCCATGCCGGGCACGGGCCTCTTCGCGGGTTGTCAGGATCTCGGGCCCGGCCTCGGCCAGCGGCCCTGACAGGACGATTTCCTCGGCCATGCCCAGATAGGCGCCCCACCAGATCCGGATGCCCTCGGGCGCCAGCGTCTGGAAGGCACAGCCGCCATCGAGCATCGCGACCACGGTATCGGCCCCTTCGGGCCAGCCATGGTCGCGGATCTGCCGCCCCGTGGTGATGACGACCGGCGCGCCGATCTCGTTCAGCGGAATGCGATGGGCGGCGCAGAGCGCCTGGATCGCGGTGATGCCGGGAATGACGGTGATCTTGGGCGCAGGCGACAGCCGCGCCGCGATCCTCAGCGAGCTGTCGTACAGCGAGGGATCGCCCCAGATCAGCAGCGCGACCTTTTGCGGTGCGGGGCTGGCGGCGGCGACAGTGTCGGTCCAGACCCCGGCAATGGCGTCGTGCCAGTCCAGAACGCCCGCGCGATAGTCGCCCGAGGCGTCGCGGACGGGCAGGTCGAACTCGGCGATCCGGTCGCTTGCGTCCTCGCCCATCACGCGCGCGCAGATCCGGCGGCGCAGATCGGCGAGGTCGGCCTTGTCGGCCCCCTTCTTCGGGATCAGGATCAGATCGGCGCTCCGGATCGCCTCGGCGGCCTGAAAGGTGATATGATCGGGGTTGCCGGTGCCGATGCCGATCAGGAACAGCTCATGCATCGGGGGCCTCCTCGACCAGCGGCCCGAACAGGATCAGACCCGGCGCGGCCGACCCCGGGGCCTCGGCCAGACGTGCCGCCAGGTCCGCGACCGTGGTCCGGGTCAGCGCCTGATCGGGCGTGCCCACGCCCTCGGCCAGCAGCGCGGGCGTGGTGCCGGGCAGGCCGCGCGCGATCAGCGCCCCGGCCAGCGCGGGGAAGGTGCGCTTGCCCATGTAGACCACCGTCGTCGCATGTTCGTCGGCCAGCGCGGCCAGGTCGATGTCGCGGGGCAGGTCGCCGGTCACGTCATGGCCGGTGACGAACTGCACCCGCCGCGCGGTCAGCCGCCGGGTCAGCGGAATGCCCGCCGCCGCCGCCGCTGCGCAGGCCGAGGTGACGCCGGGGATGACCTCGTAACCGATGCCCGCCGCCCGCAGCGCGGTGATTTCCTCTTCGAGCCGTCCGAACAGCCCCGAATCGCCCGATTTGAGCCGCACCACGCGCTGCCCCGAGGCGGCGTAATCGACCAGCAGGCGGCTGACATGGTCCTGCTTGGGCGAGGCCCGGCCCGCGCGCTTGCCGACGCCGACCAGATCGGCGCCCGGCCGCACGTGGCCCAGGATCGGCCCCGAGGACAGATCGTCGAACAGGACCGCATCGGCCTTTGACAGCCGGTCGACCGCCTTAAGGGTCAGAAGCTCGGGATCGCCGGGGCCGGAACTCACGAAGCTCACGAAACCGCTCATCTTGGGTCCTCCGCGATCAGGTGAAAGAAGCTGCCCGTGACCGGGCCGCGCCGCGATCCGGTTTCGGCCAGCTCGGCGCCATTGGCATCGGTGACGCGTGCCAAGGCCGCGTCGGGCTGGGAAAGGATCGTCGAATAATGGAATTCATGGCCCCGCAGCCTCGTGCCGGGGGCGTGGCCGGGCATCGGCGCCAGCAGCTCGGCCCGGCGATAGCCCAGATGCAGGCGGCGGCTTTCGAAGCTGGTGACAAGGCCCAGAAGCCCCGCCATTGCGTGTGCCGTGCCGTCCTTGTCGATCAGGGTCTCACCCAGCACCATGTAGCCGCCGCATTCGCCATGGACGGGGCGGGTTCCGGCATGGGCGCGGAGGCCCTTCAGAAACCGCGCGGCCCCGGCGATCCTGCCCGCATGAAGCTCGGGATAGCCGCCGGGCAGCCAGACCAGATCGGCGCCCGCGTCAGGCGCCTCGTCGGCCAGCGGCGAGAAGGGCAGGATCTCGGCGCCCGCGCGGCGCCAGCCTTCCAGAAGATGCGGATAGGCGAAGGAAAACGCCGCATCCCGCGCAAGCGCGATGCGCTGGGCCGGGGGGGCGGGCCAGTTGCCCGTGGTGCCCGAGATCCCGGGCCGGGCGGCGGCGCGGAGCGCGTCTAGCTCGACATGCTCGGCGACGAACTGGCCGATGGCGTCGATCCGCGCCTCCAGATCGGCCTGCTCGCCCGCCTGCACGAGGCCCAGATGGCGTTCGGGCAGGGTGAGGTCGGGGCGGCGGGGCAGGGTACCCAGGACCGCGATGCCGAGCCGGGCCATTTCGGGGCGGATCATCGCCTCGTGCCGCGCGCCCGCGACGCGGTTCAGGATCACGCCCGCGACGGGCGGCGCGTCGGGATGGCTGGCAAAGCCATGGGCCACCGCCGCCGCCGATTGCGCCTGCCCCGAGACGTCGATCACCAGCACCACCGGCCAGCCGAAGCGCCGCGCCAGTTCGGCGCTTGTGCCATGGCCCGCGACGCCGCGCGTCAGGGTGCCGTCGTAAAGCCCCATCGCGCCCTCGGCGATCACCAGATCGGCGCCTTGGGCCTCGGCCGCCAGCGTGGCCAGCAGACCCTCGTCCATCGCCCAGGGGTCGAGATTGTAGGAGGCCCGTCCCGAGGCACGGGCATGGAAGGCCGGGTCGATGTAATCGGGGCCGTTCTTGAAGGGCTGCACGGCAACACCCGCCGCGCGGAAGGCCCGAAGGAGCCCCAGCGTGACGGTGGTCTTGCCGCTGCCCGAGGCGGGCGCCGCGATCACCAGACCCGGCGGCCTTTCAGCCATCGCTGCCCGCCCGGGCCGAGCGCGGCCGGAACCGCCGGTCGTAATCGGGATCGTATAGGCAGCTTTCATCGAAGCCCTCGGCGCCGAGGCTGCGGCCGACAAGGATCAGCGCGGTGCGCTCGATGTCCTGGGGCAGGGCGGCTTCCAGCGTGCCGAGCGTGCCGCGCAGGATCTGCTGGTCGGGCCAGCTGGCGCGGTAGACGATGGCCGCCGGGCAATCGGCGCCGTAATGGGGCACGAGATCCGCGACCACCTTCGCGAGGTTGTGGATCGAGAGATGGATGGCGAGCGTCGCTCCGGTCGCGGCGAAATTGGCCAGGCTCTCGCCCTCGGGCATCGACGAGGCGCGGCCGGGCGTCCGGGTCAGCACCACCGACTGGGCCAGGCCGGGCAGGGTCAGCTCGGTCCCGAGCGCGGCGGCGGCGGCGGCGAACGACGGCACGCCCGGGGTCACGCTGACCGGGATGCCTGCGGCCTTCAGGCGGCGGATCTGCTCGCCCATGGCCGACCAGACCGACAGATCGCCCGAATGCAGCCGCGCCACGTCCTGCCCGGCCTCATGGGCGCGCTTGCACTCGGCGATGATGGCATCGAGGTCCATCGGCGCGGTGTTCACGATCCGCGCGCCCTCGGGGCAATGGCCGAGGATCTCTTCGGGGACCAGCGATCCGGCATAAAGACAGACCGGGCAGGCGGCGATCAGGTCGCGGCCGCGCAGGGTCAGAAGATCGGGGGCGCCGGGCCCGGCACCGATGAAATGGACGGTCATGGCAGGTCTTTCGTTGCGATGGCGCAGGTGGACATCCGGTCGTTCGATACCTTGCGCGGGGTCAGAAGGCGAGCCCCCTCGCCACAGGCCGCAAGGGCCGCGGCTTCGGCGACCGATCCGGTCCCGCGACGGGCGAGGCTCTGCGCCGATCGGGTCGGCGTGGCGGGGCGGTGCAGCGCGTCGGCGGTGACCGGGCATATGGGCAGGGCCAGCCGCGCGGCCAGTGCGGTGATCGCGGCTGCGGCGGCCTTGTCGGCGGGCGCGGCCAGCGCCGTCAGCCCGGTGGGCCCGCCCGCGCGCGCGAGCGCGTCCGTCAGGCTCGCCTCGGTCGCGGCGGCCCGAAAGCCAAAGCCTGCGACCCTCACCGCCGGACGGTCCATTGCACCACCGGGAAGGCGGCGCGCCAGCCGCGCCTGCGGCCCAGCGGGCGGGCCTCGGCCAGCTCGATCCTCAAAAGCTCACCGCCATGGGCGGCCTGCCAGAGGGCCAGCAGCGCTTCGGATTCGAGCGTGACGGCGTTGGCGACGATCCGCGTGCCGGGGGGAAGGCGCGCCCAGAGCGTCTCCAGCAGCTCTTGCGAGAGCCCGCCGCCGACAAAGACCGCATCGGGGGCGGCGAGCCCCTCGAGCGCCTCCGGCGCGCGGCCGGTGACGACACGCAGCCGCTCGACCCCGAGGGCCGCGGCATTGGCGGCGATGCGTTCGGCGCGGACGGGATCGGTCTCGATGGCGGTCGCCTGCATCCTCGGGTGACGGGCGAGCCATTCGATGGAAATCGACCCCGAACCCCCGCCGATATCCCACAGATGCTCGCCCGGCAGCGGGGCCAGCGCCGACAGCGTCAGTGCGCGGACGGGGCGCTTGGTGATCTGGCCGTCATTGTCGAAAAAGCCGTCGGGCCAGCCCGAGGCGGCGGGAATGGCGGGGCCGTCGCCCGCCGTTTCCAGCGCCACGGCCACCGGATGGGCGATACCCTCCAGGTCCATGGCGCGGGCGGTGGTCTCGCGGATGCGCTCGCGCGGGCCGCCAAGGGCCTCGAGCACGTGAAGGCGGCTGTCGCCGAAGCCCGCTTCGGTCAGGAAGGCCGCGAACTCGGCCACCGCCGCGCCGTCCCGAAGGGTGACGATGGCAGTGAAGCCCGGCGCCAGCAGGGGGCGCAGCCGGGCGAAGGGGGCGGCATGGAGACCGGCGCAATGGGTGGCCTCCAAGGGCCAGCCAAGCCGCGCGGCGGCCAGCGAAAAGACCGAAGGGCCGGGCAGGGCACACCAGTCCTCGGGCGCGAAGGTCCGTGCGATGACGCTGCCTGCGCCGAACCAGAACGGATCGCCCGAGGCCAGCACTGCGACCCGGCGCCCGCGCAGACCCTGCAGGATTGGCAGCCCGTCGGCGAAGGGCACCGGCCAGTCGACCTTCTCGGCCGCGAGATCCGGCAGAAGCGCCAGATGCCGCGCCGGACCCATGACGATTTCGGCCTCTTCCAGCGCCGCACGGCTTGCAGGCGGCAGCCCGTCCGGGCCATCTTCGCCCAGCCCCACGATGGTCAGCCACGGAGTCTCAGCCATGCGTCCCACCCTTCTGATCCTTGGCGGCACCACCGAGGCGACGGCGCTGGCCGCGCGGCTGGCGGGCACCGGGCTCAAGGCCACGCTGTCGCTGGCAGGCCGGGTCGAGACGCCGAAGGCCCAGCCCATTCCGATGCGGGTTGGCGGCTTTGGCGGCGTGCCGGGCCTGATCGCCTATCTGCGCGCCGAGGGCGTGACCCATGTGATCGACGCGACCCATCCCTTCGCGGCCCAGATGAGCCGGAACGCGGTCGAGGCCTGCACGGCCCTCGGCCTGCCGCTGGTCGCGCTGACCCGTCCCGCCTGGATGGCCGGGCTGCTTGACACCTGGCGGCATGTGCCCGACATCGCATCTGCGGTTGCGGCGTTGTCCGGTCCGCCCCGGCGGGTGTTCCTGGCGGTGGGGCGGATGCATCTGGAGGCCTTCGCGGCCCAGCCCCAGCACCGCTATCTGCTGCGTCTGGTCGATGCGCCGAAGGGGCCGCTGCCCTTGCCGCAGGCCGATGTCATCGTCTCGCGCGGGCCGTTCACCGAAGCGGGCGACCGGGCGCTGATGGAGGGGCATGGCACCGAGCTTGTCGTGTCGAAGAACGCGGGCGGCACGGGCGCGCGGGCCAAGATCGATGCGGCCCGGGCACTGGGCCTGCCGGTCCTGATGATCGACCGTCCCGTCCTGCCCGCGCGGCGGGAACTGGCGCATCCCGACGAGGTTCTGGACTGGCTCGCTCATTCCGGGGCGGATCTGGGGGTGTAGACCAGCGGCCGGTCGCCCGCACGCAGCACCCGGGTCAGCGAGGAGCCGACCAGCACCACGGTGCGCATGTCGGCCATCTCGGGGCGGGCTTCGGTCAGGGGCACGACGGTCAGCTTTTCCTCGGGCGTCGAGACCGCGCGGGCGAAGATCACCGGGCGGTCGTCGCCGCAGGCCGCGCGCAGCACCTCCAGCACCCGGGCAAAGCCCTCGGGGCGGGCCTTGGAGCGCGGGTTGTAGAAGGCCATCGCGAAATCGGCCTCGGCCGCGAGCCGCAGGCGTTTTTCGATCAATGCCCAGGGCTTGAGATTGTCGGAAAGGTTGATCGCGCAGAAATCGTGGCCCAGCGGCGCGCCTGCCCGGGCCGAGGCGGCCAGCATCGCGGTGATGCCGGGCAGCACCCGGATCTCGAGATCGCGCCAGTCGGGCGCGCCGGCCTCCAAAGCCTCGAAGACCGCGGCGGCCATGGCGAAGACACCCGGATCGCCCGACGAGACCACGACGACGCGGCGGCCCTCGGCGGCCATCTGCAATGCATGGCGGGCGCGGTCCACCTCGACCCGGTTGTCGGAGGCATGGAGCGTCAGCCCGGGCCGCTCCGCGACCCGCGCCACATAGGGAATGTAGCCCACGACGTCGGTGGCGTCGGCGAGCGTCGCGGTGACCTCGGGCGTGACCAGGGCCTCGGCGCCCGGGCCAAGGCCTGCGATGGCGACCCAGCCGGTCACGGCCGCCGCCCCCGCCCGTGGATCAGGGCAATCGAGAAATAGGGCGCCGAGGTGGCGGGATAGTCCTTGAGCCGGGTCACCGTCTGCCCCTTCATCGAGGCATATTCGACAATCCAGGCCTCGTCGGCCCGGCCCGCCATCAGCAGCGCACGCCTGAGCTTGCCCAGATGGCGCCCCATCTTCATCACCACGACCGCATCGGCGGCGCGCAGGCCCCGGATCAGGTCCTCCTCGGGCAAGGTGCCGGGCAGCACCGACAGCACGTCATCGCCCCAGGTGATCGGCGCGCCGGTCGCCGTCCAGGCCGCCGACATGCCGGTGATGCCGGGCACGACCTCGACCGGGACATCGTCCTTGAGGCGGGTATAGAGATGCATGAACGAGCCGTAGAAGAACGGGTCGCCCTCGCACAGCACGACCACGTCCTCGCCCGCCTCGGCCAGCGCCTTCAGATGCGCGGTGCAGTCCGCGTAGAAGGCCGCGAGGATCTCGTTGTAGCGCGGATCGTCGAAGGGGATTTCGGTGGTGACGGGATATTCCATAGGGTGCTCGGCGGCGCCCTCGGGGATCAGATTGGCGACGATGGACCGGGCCTGGCCCTCGCAGCCCGCCTTGCGGAAGAAGGCCACATGGCGCGCGCCCCGCAGCAGGCGGTCGGCGCGGACGGTCATCAGGTCGGGGTCGCCCGGGCCGAGGCCCAGGCCGTAGACGGTTGCCATGGTCATTCCTTGCGGCTGGCGATCGCGTTGATGGCGGCGACGGTGATGGCGCTGCCGCCCAGGCGCCCCTCGACGATGCAGCAGGGCACGGGCTGGTCCGCCCAGAGCGCGTCCTTGGACTCGGCCGCGCCGACGAAGCCCACCGGGCAGCCGATGATGGCGGCGGGGCGCGGGCAGGCGGGGTCTTCCAGCATGTTCAGCAGATGGAACAGCGCGGTCGGCGCATTGCCGATGGCAACCAGCGCGCCCGCGAGATGCGGGCGCCAGAGTTCCAGCGCGGCGGCCGAGCGGGTGTTGCCCATGGCGGCGGCGCGTTCGGCGATGCCCTCGGCCTGCAGGGTGCAGAGCACCTCGTTATCGGCGGGCAGGCGCTTGCGGGTGATCCCTTCGGACACCATGCGCGCATCGCAGAGGATAGGCGCGCCGCCCTCGAGCGCCGCGCGGGCCTTTGTCACGAAGCCCGGCGAAAAGCGGATATGGGGCGCCAGCTCGACCATGCCTGCGGCATGGATCATCCGCACCGCCACCTGTTCCTCATCGGCGTCGAAGCGGGCCAGATCGGCCTCGGCCCGGATCGTGGCGAAGGACTGCAGGTAGATCGCCGCGCCGTCCTTTTCGTACTCATGGGGCATTCGGGGTCTCCAGGTCTGTCAGGGCGGCGGCGATCGAATTGCGGCGGGTTTGCCAGAGCCCGTCCCGCGCCAGCGCCGCGAATTCGGCCCGCATCGCCGCGAGCGCCTGCGGGTTGGCCTCTTCGAGGAAGGCCGTCAAGCCCGGATCGGCCAGCGTAGCCTCGAAATAGAGGTCGAAAAGGTGATCCGGTACGACCCCCGCCAGACGGGCAAAGGCGGCCATGTGGTCGAGCGTCGCAGCGATTTCGGCCGCGCCGCGAAAGCCGTGGCGCTGCATCCCTGCCAGCCAGGCCGGGTGGGTGGCCCGGGCGCGGACGACGCGTGCGATCTCTTCGCTCAGGGTCCGGGTGCGCGGCCGGGCGGGGTCGGTATTGTCCAGATGGTAGAGCGCGGCGCGGCCGCCCGCGACACCCTGCGCCGCGGCAAAGCCCGCCTCGTGCCGGGCGTAATCGGCCGCCAGCAGAAGGTCGGTCTCGGGCAGGTCCTGGGCATGGACGAAGGCCTCGGCCCCCGCGACCCGGTCGCGGATGCCTTGCGCGTCGCGCCGCGCCTCGGACCCGTCCAGCGCCCAGGCACTGGCGGCGAGCCAAGCGGCGCCAGCGGCCTGACGGCCCGCCTCGGTCGGTTCGGGCGTCTCCAGGCCGATCCCGTAGATCCCCGGCGCGGGGCCGTACACCCGCGGCGTCTCGGGGCGGCCCGCATGGGGGTTCCAGTCAGGCGCCTCGTCGCGCTGGCCGAGCGCGCGCACCGCCTGCTGGTAGAGTGCCGAAAGCGACGGGAAGACATCGCGGAACAGCCCCGAGACACGCAGGGTCACGTCGAGCCTCGGCCGGTCGAGCAGCGCGATGGGCACCACCTCGATGCCCGAGACGCGGCCCGAGCCCTCGTCCCAGACCGGCTTCACGCCCAGCAGGTGCAGCGCCATGGCGAAATCCTCGCCCGCCGTGCGCATGGTGGCAGAGCCCCAGAGATCGACGACCAGCTGCCGGGGCCAGTCGCCATGGTCCTGCAGGTGGCGGCGCACCAGATCCTCGGCCAGCCGCACGCCTTGGGCATGGGCGGCACGGGTCGGCACCGCGCGCGGATCGGTGGTGAAGAGGTTGCGCCCCGTCGGCAGCACGTCGCGCCGCCCCCGCCAGGGCGAGCCCGAGGGGCCGGGGGCGACCGGGGCGCCCTGCAGCGCGCCGAGAAGGGCGGCGCTCTCGGCCGCGACAGAGGCGCCGGTGTCGAAGCCGGAGGCGGCCTCGGGCTGTGTTTCCGGCTGAGTTTCCGGCGGGCGGCCGAAGACATGCAGCCCGTCGCCGAACTGGCTTTCCTTGACGTCGCAGACGAAGCGGTCGATGCGGGTGATGGCCTCGGCGGGTGACAGGCCCGGGCCCAGCCCCAGATCGGCCTCGACGCCCAGCGCCCGCGCCTCGGCGCGGATATCGGCCATCAGTCGGTCGCGGCGGCGCGGGTCGAGCCCGTCGGCATTGGAAAACTCGTCGAGCAGCGTTTCGAGCCGGGCCAGCCGGTCCGAGACGCCCGCCCGCCGCTGGGGCGGCGGCAGGTGGCCGAGGGTGACGGCTCCGATCCGGCGCTTGGCCTGCGCCGCCTCGCCGGGGTCGTTGACGATGAAGGGATAGATCACCGGCAGATCGCCGATCAGCGCCTCGGGCCAGCAGGCCTCGGACAGCGCGACCGCCTTTCCGGGCAGCCATTCCAGCGTGCCATGCGCGCCCATATGGATCAGCGCATCGCAGCCCATGGCGCGGCGCAGCCACAGGTAGAAGGCGACATAGCCGTGGCGGGGCACCCGCGAGAGGTCGTGATAATCGCCCTCGCGCGCCTCGGGCGTGCCGCGTTCGGGCTGGAGTGCCACCAGCGCCGCGCCGCGCCGGGTGGCCGCGAACTGGAAGGCGCCGTAGCGGCAGGCCGGATCGGCCTCGGGTGCGCCCCAGGCGTCCGACAGGGCGTCGCGCAGGGGTACGGGGAGGGTGGCCAGCGCGGTGTGGTAGTCCGCGAGCGGCCAGCTCAGGGTCTCGCGGCCGAGGGCCTTGGCCAGATCGCCTGTGGGGGCGGTGGGCAGGCCCGCGCGGGCCAGATCGTCCAGAACCGCCTCGGCCGAGGCCAGCGCATCGAGCCCCACCGCATGGGCCATCTGCCACGGCCGTCCGGGATAGGTGGACAGGATCAACGCCGGGCGGCGGTCGGCCAGCGATGTGCGGGCAAGGCCGGTCCAGGCCATGACGCGGTCGGCGATGGCCGCGATCCGGCCCGGATGGGCGCGATGGGCGATGCGGGCGAATTGCAGATGCGGGTCGCGGGTGCCCGCCTCCTTGAAGGACGCAACGCCCGCGAAGATCCGGCCATCGACCTCGGGCAGGACCACATGCATGGCGAGATCGGCGGGGGAAAGCCCGCGCTCGGCCTCGGCCCAGGCGGTTTCCGGCGCGGCGGACAGCGCCACCTGAAAGACCGGCACGCCCGCCGCGTCCAGCGCCGAGCTGCCATCCTCGCCCTTGCCGGAGAAAGCGGTGGCGTTGACGATGGCGGCAGGGCTCAGGGCGCGCAGCTGGTCCGCCAGCCAGCGCGCCGCCTCGGGCGCCTTCAGGGACGGCACGAAGAGGCCGGTGACGGCGCAGCCGCGCGCCCGGAACGCGTCGAAAAGCGCCTCGACGGGGCCGAGATCGGCGGCGGTGACATAGGCGCGGTAGAAGGTCAGGACGATCCGGGGGGCATCCACCGGCGACAGGTCGGGCGCGGGCACGGCGCCGCCCTCGGGGCTCCAGGCGCCCATTTCGGGCACGGTCTTGGTGCCGATCACGGGCGCGGCGTAAAGCCCCGCGGCCAGCGCCAGCTGCGCCAGTGCCGCCTGCGCCGCGACCGCACCGCCCTCGTCGCAAAGTTCGGACAGCCGCCGCAGTGTCGAGACCGGCAGGGTCGAGGCCGCGTCGAGCCGGGGATCGGGGCGCCCGTCCGCGGGCAGCACGGCCAGCGCGATGCCATGCGCGCGGGCCAGCGCCCCGATCTGGGTCAGCCCGTACTCCCAATAGGCGCGCCCGCCGATCAGCCGGATCAGGATGCCCTTCGCCCCCGAAAGCGTGCGCTCGGCATAGGTATCGACCGAGAGCGGATGGATCAGGGCCGCGAGATTGGCCAACCTGAGGGTGGGCATCCGGCCTTCGGGGCCGCCGCCGCGATGCCAGCCCGCCGCGAAGGCCCCGAGATCGCTGTCGGAAAAGGACAGCACCGCCAGATCGGCCGGGTCCTGACCCAGATCCGTCGGAACGGCGGTTTCCTCGAGCCCGTGGCTTTCGCGGAAGACGACATGCATGGGGGCGGCCTCAGGCGCTCAGAGCCGCGCGGATCGCGCCTTCGTCGATATCGTCATGCTCGGCGATCACGACAAGCCGGGTGGCGCGGGTCTCGTCCGGCGCCCAGGGCCGGTCGAACTGATGGCGCACCCGCGCGCCCACCGCCTGCACCAGAAGCCGCATCGGTTTGCCCGCGACCGCGACATGGCCCTTGACCCGCAAGATGTTCTGCGTGCGCGCCAGAGCCTCGATCCGGGCCGAGAGCGCCTCGGGGTCGTCCTGTTCGGGCAGATCGATCACCACGCTTTCGAATTCGTCATGGTCATGCTCGGCGCCGCTGTCGTGATGGCTGGGCCGGGCGTCCAGATCATCCTCGGCGGCCGCGCCAAGTCCCAGGATCACGCGCGGATCGACCGCGCCTTCGGTCACCTCGACCACGGGCAGCGGGCGCGGCGCCTCGGCCTCGATCACGGCGCGGGCGGCGGCCACGCCTTCGGGCCCGGCCAGATCGGGCTTGGTCAGCAGCACGATATCGGCGCAGGCGATCTGGTCCTCGAAGACCTCGGACAGCGGCGTCTCGTGATCGAGGCTGTCATCGGCGGCGCGCTGGGCATCGACCGCGGCGACATTCGGCGCGAAGCGGCCCGCGGCCACGGCCTCGGCATCGGCCACCGCGATCACCCCGTCGACGGTGATGCGCGAGCGGATCGCGGGCCAGTCGAAGGCCTTCAGCAGCGGTTTCGGCAGCGCCAGCCCCGAGGTCTCGATCAGGATGTGGTCGGGGCGCGGGTCAAGCTGCAACAGCGCCTCCATGGTCGGGATGAACTCGTCGGCGACGGTGCAGCAGATGCAGCCATTGGCAAGCTCGACCACGTTCTCGGCCGGGCAGTCGGGCAGGGCACAGCCCTTCAGGATCTCGCCATCGACGCCGACATCGCCGAATTCGTTGACCAGGACGGCCAGCCGGCGGCCGCCCGCATTCTGCATCAGGTGGCGGATCAGCGTGGTCTTGCCCGAGCCGAGAAAGCCGGTGACGACGGTGACGGGAAGCTTGGCGAGATCGGTCATTTCAGGGCCTCCATGGGCGGGATGCGGGCAATGCAGTTCTTGCGGAAATGCTCGGGGCGTTCGCGCCAGGGCACGAGCCCGTCGGCGGCGTCGCGATAGGCACGGGCGCCCTCGGCGAGGATGGGCGCGCCGGTCGTCTCGTCGAAATTGCCATAGACATAGGTCCAGCGGCCCGGCCCCCGCAGCGCGACGGTGCAACCCGAGGCACAGGCCGAGAGGCATTCGACGGGCACAAGGCGCACGCCGTCGGGCAAGCCATGGGCGCGGAGGGCCTCGTGAAGCAGGCTGCCCGGACGGGGGGTATCGGGATCGGCGGGCTGGCGGCGCTTGCAGGTCGTGCAGACCAGCAGCTCGACCGGGGCGGGTTCGGGCGCGCTCATGCCGGACAGGCCCGGCGGCAGAAGGAAACGGAAACACTCATCGTCGGGCCCCACTTGGTCGGGGGACAAGGGCGAAGCGCGGGCAGAGCCGAAGCCGGACCCGACACCGGAACACCCCGTCCGGTTCACGTCGTTCGGGCTGGCAGGTCTCCCGGCTTGCGGATGTCAGAGGCGGGGCCTCTGGCGGCGGCCCTGCCTTCCCAGCCTCATCGGGCCAGTGGCATCGGGCGGCCTCTCCGGTCACGGTCGCGGGGGCGGCTGCGCTTGAAGGCCCGATGCATCGACTCCGGCCTCTGGCGCATTCCCTTTTCACCCGTCCTGAGGCGGGCACCAGCGCCGCGTGTCATGCCCGCCCCGCGCGGGTCTTGTCAAGCGCGATGGTCGGGGCCGGGGCGGCGGGCGGCCTCTTCGCCCGCATGGCGGATCAGGGCGAGGCTGCGAAACCCGCCATGGCCGAGCTTGCCGAAGGGCAGCGCCAGCACCAGCCCCAGCACCGCGCCCAGATGGAGCGCCAGCATCAGCCCCATGGCGGCGCCGTCGCGCAAGGCCAGAAGCGCAAGGCCCGAGGCGGCGACGATGGCAAGCTGCGCCCGAAGCCCGCGATTGGCGGCCTGCATGCGCGGCGCGGCCGGTCGGCGGTCGGCGGTCCGGTGCCAGCGTTCGAGCCCGGCGAGCCCGGCCAGCATGGCGATGCCGCCAAGGCTGCCCAGCAGCACGGGCGCGCTGGCCAGCGGATAGGGCGCCAGCGCGCCGCCAAGATGCAGGACGGCTCCGGCAAGGGTTGCGAGCGCGGTCAGCGCGGTGCCTGTGACCAGCAGGTGATGGCTCCAGCGCCGCGCCCGCCCGACCGGGCCGTGCGCCCCGTCGCAGGCGCGTGCGGCCCCGAGATTGGCCAGCGTCAGCGCATCGCGGCAGCCCCGGCCGAGGCTTTCAAGCGACGGCCGGGCGGGTGGGCCGCCGGTTGCGCGCCAGAACCGCCAGAGCCGCAGCCCGAGGCCAAGACCGGCCCCCGCGAAGGCCAGTGCCGCGCCGCCCGCCATCGCCGCGTGTGGGATCACCGCATAGAAGGCGCCCGGCCCGTTTCGGGCGGAAAAAAGAACTCCGGGCGGGAGCAGGATCAGGGCGGCCAGCGGCGGGCCGATCAGGCATATCAGGAAGATCAGGTCGGGCAGGCGCGGGGGCAGCCCTGCTGCGTGATCGGCGGCGCGCGCGGCGGCCAGCGCCGCGGGCAGGTTGACGGCCAGCGCATGGGGCGGCGCGTATTGGCAGTCGTAATGGCAGGACCGGCAGTCATGGCAGAGATGGGCCAGATGGCGCAGATCGCCCGCCGCGAGGCTTGGGCGCCGCCGGGCCGCCGGAAAGACCGCGCAAAGCCCGGTGCAGAAGCCGCAGGTGTTGCAGATGTTCAGCGCGCGGGCGGCCTCGGCCCAGGGCTCGGGCTCTGGCGGAGCGGGGTCCGTCGCCGCCGGGGCCGGAACGGCGGCGGGGCGCGGGCGGTTGGCGGCGGGGCCCGCAAGCGCGGCCGCGCCTGCCCCGGCGATGCGGCCGAAGACGCCGCCGACGGTCAGCCCGGTGCCGGAAAGATAGCCCTCGCCCAGCACCGCGCCGGTCATCGCGGCGCCCGCGGCAAAGACCCGGTGCGCGGTGCCGCCGCCCGCGAGCCGGACCCGCGCGGTCGCGTCGACCGCGACCCCGTGGCGGGTAAAGCCGAGCCCCGGCACCAGCGGGATCGCCGCGACGGGCGACCCGGTGAGGGGCACGCCGTCGGGGCGGCTTCGGGGCGGGTCGAGCGGGGCGTCTTCCGTTGCTGTCTGCAGCGTCCGGGTCAACCCCTCGGCATCGATGCCGCAGAGCCGGGCGAGTTCGGTCGGGCTGTCGGCGGCAAGCGGCGGGTAGAGGAGCGGCGGCAGCCGCCGGGCGCCCTCGGCGTCGAGGATCAGCCAGGCGCGCGGATCGGCGCGCTCTGCCAGCGCCCGGCCCCAGACCGAATAGCGCGCCGATCCGGTCTCGGCGCCCTCGTCGCGGAGCCGCCGCCCGTCCGCGTCGACGACAAGGCCGACCTGCATCCCGTCGGCGCGGCTGACGATGCCCGCGTCGTCCCGTGGCGCGCGCGCATCGACGGCGACCAGATGCCCGTCGCCGGGCTGCCCGGCCGTCTTTGCGCCATGGGCCATCAGCCACAGAAGCGGTGCGCCCTGCTGATGCGGCGTGCCGCGATTGGCGAACGCATCCGCGCCGGGGCCGAGATGGCGGATCAGTTCGGCCCGGTTGGCGCCGTAGCCGCCCGAGGCGAGGATCAGCGCCCCGGCCTCGAGGGCGCGGGGACCGTCGGGCGTTTCGGCGGTCAGGACCAGCGTGCGATCCTCGGCCCAGCCTTGGGGAAGCGCTTCGATCCGCCAGCCGCAAAGGATCTCGACCCCCAGCCCTTCGGCGCAACGGACAAGCGTGTTGGTCAGCGCCTGCCCGCCGCCCCGGAAGAAGGCGGTGCGGCGCGAGAAGGGCAGGTTGCCCTCGGCCCAGGGCTCGAAGGCGACGCCCCGGGCGGCCAGCCAGGGGCCGAGCCCGGTCGAGCCCTCGGCCAGAACGCCCCCGAGGCCGGTTTCGGGCGGGGAAAGCCGCGCCAGATCGGTGGCGAACTCGGCCGCCGGATAGCCGCCGCGCTGCCACGGCGTCTCGCGGTCATGGGCCAGACGGATGTTGCGGCAATGGCGGGTATTGCCGCCCAGCAGGGGCGGGGGGGCCGGGTCGATCAGCGTCACCGCCGCGCCTTGCAGACGCGCCTCGATGGCCGCGACGAGGCCCGCAAAGCCCGCGCCCGCGACCAGCACCCCAGTCGCGAGCGGGGGCGGGCGGGTGCCCGCGATCGGGGCGGCGGGGTCGGGGTCGGGCATCGGGGAACCTTCGCGGGGCCGGGTCGGACCCCGTTGAACCCGCCCGGGGGCGCAAGATCAAGCCGGAAGATCGGCCGCGCCCGCCGGGCGGGGCATCGTGACTGGACGCGCCGCCCGGGCCGAGGTCACTCGGTGGCGATGCGCCCGTCGAGACGGGGCGTATAGGGCGCCCGGGCGGCCAGATAGTCGGCCGTCACATCGGCCAGATCGGGGCCGAAATCATAGACCTCGCGCGCGTCGAGGAACATGGCATAGCCGTCGCCGCCGTTCCGGACATAGTTGTTCGACACAAGCCCGTAGGACTTTTCGGGATCGAGCGGCAGCCACTCGGCACCTTCCTGCACCTCGACCGTGCGCAGCCGCTGGCCGGGCTCGGCCTCGGGGTCCCAGGTGAAGCGCAGCCCCGCGACCTGCGGGAAGCGGCCCGCGCCTTCCTCGACCTGGCTCAGCCCGTGTTCCAGTGCCGCGCGCACCGTCGCGCCGGGGACGTGGAACGTGGACAGCGTGTTCTGGAAGGGCAGCACCGTCAGCACTTCGCCCATGGTCACCGGACCCTCGTCGATCGAGGCGCGCACGCCCCCGCCATTCTGAAGCGCGATCTGGATGCCCTGGCTGCGCACCCGGTCGAGCATCGCCTCGGCCACCAGATTGCCCATCTGGCATTCGCCCGCGCGGCAGGAGCCGCGTTCGCCGTCGATGGGGGCGGTGGTTTCGGCCACGACCTTCTGGCGGATCTCTTCCAGCGGCTGCGCCAGTTCGGCGACCCGGGCCTTGACCTCCGCATCCTCGGCGACCGAGGCATCGAGAAGGATCGGCGCGCCCTCGGCCGAGACCAGCTTGCCCGCATCGTCGAAGACCACGTTCAGCCGCCCGAGATACTTGCCATAGCCATAGGCCTGCACGATGGCGGTGTCGCCCACCATGGTCGGGTAGGGGCCTGCGGCGGTCTCGTCGGTATTCGACAGAAGCGTATGGCTGTGGCCACCGACGATCACATCGACGCCGCTGGTACCTGCCGCGATCCGCTTGTCGGCCTCATAGCCCGAATGGCTGAGCAGGACGATCTTGTCGATGCCCTCGGCGGTCAGGCGGTCGACCTCGGCCTGGACCGCGTCGATGGGATCGGTGAAGACGATATTGGGGCCGGGGCTGGCCAGTTCGGGGTTGTCGCGGGGGGTGAGGCCGATCACGCCGATCCGTTCGCCCGCTTCCTCGATCACGACCGATTTCCGGATCCTGTCCTTCAGCTGCGGTTCGGCCGAGAGATCGGCATTGGCCATCAGAAGCGGCATCGTCAGCCGGGCGGCGAATTCGGCCAGCACCTCGGGGCCGTCGTCGAATTCGTGGTTGCCGACGGCCATGGCGTCATAGCCCAGCCGGTTGACCATCTCGGACGCGGCCTTGCCCTTGTAATAGGTGTAGAACAGCGTGCCCTGGAACTGATCGCCCGCATCGAGCAGCAGGCTCGGCCCGCCCTCGGCCCGGGCCGCGGCGATGGCGCTCGCCAGCCGCGCCGACCCCCCGAAGCAGTCCCCGGCCAGGTTGTCCTCTTCGGGACAGCCCGAATCGTATTTCGAGATCGGCTCCAGCCGGGCATGCACATCGTTGGTGTGCAGCAGGGTCAGCGCGAACTCGGCCTGTGCCGCGCCGCCGGACAGCAGCGCCAGCACCGCCGCCGAGGAGAGGATGCGCATGGTCATCGGTCAGGGTCTCCATCTGGGTTGACGCGGGCCAGAGTGGCGCGGTTCGATGAGGCTGTCAAAGCCCGCCGCGCTTGACCCGGGGCGCGGCAGGGGGCATGTCGGGCACATGCTGATCTACAAGATTTTCCGCCGCGCCGAATGGGACGCGCTCCGCGAGCGGGGCGCCAGCCTTGGCGCGCCGGTCGATCTGGCCGATGGCTTCATTCACCTGTCGACCGCCGAGCAGGTGACCGGCACCGCCGAGAAGCATTTCGCCGGGGAAAGCGATCTGGTGCTGGTCGCTGTCGAGGCCGACAGGCTGGGGGCCGACCTGAAATGGGAACCCTCGCGCGGCGGCGCGCTGTTCCCGCATCTTTACCGCGAGCTTCGGCTTGCCGATCTGGTCTGGGACAAGTCGCTGCCGCTGGGTGCCACGGGCCATATCTTTCCCGAGGGGGTGGTATGACGCCGCTCGAACGTGCGGGTCTTGCGGTGTTTCACCGGATGGATCCCGAACGCGCCCATAGCTTGTCGCTGACGGCGCTGCAAAGCGGGCTCGTGCCGCTGCCGGGGCGGCTGACCAGCCCGCGCCTTGCCACCGATCTGGCCGGGCTGTCGCTACCCAATCCGGTGGGGCTTGCGGCGGGCTATGACAAGAACGCGGTGGCGCTGGGCCCGCTGATGCGCGCGGGTTTCGGCTTTCTCGAGGTGGGGGCCGCGACGCCCCGCCCGCAGCCCGGCAATCCGCGGCCGCGGCTGTTCCGGCTGATCGAGGACCGGGCGGCGATCAACCGCTTTGGCTTCAACAATGACGGCATGGAGGCGATCGGTGCCCGGCTGGCGGCGCGCCCCGCGGGCGTGCCGGTGGGGCTGAACCTCGGCGCCAACAAGGACAGCGCCGACCGTGCGGCCGATTTCGCGACGGTTTTGGCGGCGTGCGGCGCGCATGTGGATTTCGCGACCGTGAACGTGTCCTCGCCCAATACCGAAAAGCTGCGCGATCTGCAGGGGCATGAGGCGCTGACGGCGTTGCTGGCGGGCGTGATGGCCGCGCGGGCGGAACTTTCCCGCCCGATCCCGGTTTTCCTCAAGATCGCGCCGGATCTGACCGACGCCGAGATCGACGATATCGCTGAGGTGGCGCTGGAGGCCGGGGTCTCCGGCATCGTCGCCACCAACACGACGCTGGCCCGGGCCGGGCTGAAAAGCCCGGATGCGGGGCAGGCCGGCGGGCTTTCGGGTACGCCGCTTTTCGCCCGGTCGACCCGGGTGCTGGCGCGGCTGTCGGCCGCCACCTGTGGCCGTCTTCCCCTGATCGGGGTGGGCGGCGTGGGCTCGGCCGAAGAGGCCTATGCCAAGATCCGCGCGGGCGCCTCGGCGGTGCAGCTTTACACCGCGCTTGTCTATGGCGGCATGAGCCTCGTGCGCGACATCGTCGACGGGCTTGACCTGCTGCTGGCGCGGGACGGCTTTGCGCATGTCGCCGAGGCCGTGGGCACCGGACGAAAGGATTGGGAATGACCGGCATCGTGATCTGGCACAACCCGCGCTGTTCGAAATCGCGCGAGGCGCTGCGGCTTCTGGAAGAGAAGGGGGCCGAGCCGACCGTGCGGCGCTATCTGGACGTGCCGCCGACCGAAAAGGAACTGCGCGAGACGCTTGACATGCTGGGCGGACCCGCCATCGACATGATGCGCACCGGCGAGGATCTCTTTGCCGATCTCGACCTCACGAAGGACGCGCCCGACGAGGTGCTGATCGCCGCCATGGCCGCTCATCCCAGGCTGATCGAGCGGCCGATTGCGATGGCCGATGGCCGCGCCGTGCTGGGCCGTCCGCCCGAGCGGGTGCTGGATCTGCTGGAAGACTGAGCCCGGAGGCGGGCGGTGACGGGGGCCGAACTGGGGACGGGGGCCGAAGCCCCCTGTGAAGCCTCCAGTCCGGTCAGGCCTGCTGGCGTTCGGCCATCGCGGCCGCGAAGCGTTCGAACAGGTAATAGCTGTCCTGCGGGCCCGGGCTCGCCTCGGGGTGATACTGCACCGAGAAGACCGGGCGGCCGGTCATCCGGATGCCGCAATTCGACCCGTCGAACAGCGACACATGGGTTTCCTTGACGCCCTCGGGCAGGGTCTGGCTGTCCACGGTGAAGCCGTGGTTCATCGAGGTGATCTCGACCTTGCCGGTTTCCAGATCCTTGACCGGGTGGTTGGCGCCGTGATGGCCGTGGTTCATCTTGACGGTCTTGGCGCCCAGCGCCAGCGCCAGCATCTGGTGGCCGAGGCAGATCCCGAACAGCGGCACGTCCTTTTCAAGAACCTTGCGGATCATCGGCACCGCATAGTCCCCGGTCGCCGCCGGATCGCCCGGCCCGTTCGACAGGAAGACGCCTTCGGGATCGAGCGCCAGGACGTCCTCGGCGGTCGCGGTCGCGGGCAGTACGGTCACGTCGCAGCCGGCCGAGGCGAGGCAGCGCAGGATGTTGCGCTTGGCGCCATAGTCGATGGCAACGACCCGGTGGCCGGGCTCGGTCCGTTTGGCGTGACCGTCGGGCCAGGCCCAGCGCATCTCGTCCCAGCGATAGCTCTGGGCGCAGGTCACGTCCTTGGCGAGGTCGAGCCCGACAAGTCCGGACCAGCCGCGCGCCTTGGCGACCAGCTTCTCGATGTCGAACCTGCCCTCGGGGTCATGGGCGATGGCCACATGCGGCGCGCCCTGCTGGCGGATCGCCCGGGTCAGCCGCCGGGTGTCGAGCCCGCCGATGCCGATCCGGCCGCGCCGGGCCAGCCAGGTCTTCAGCTCTTCGGCGGCGCGCCAGTTCGACGGCTCGGTCGGGTCCCATTTCACCACCATGCCCTCGGCGACGGGCTCGGCGGTCTCGTCGTCGTCGTCATTGACGCCGACATTGCCGACATGGGGGAAGGTGAAGGTCACCACCTGACCCGCATAGGACGGATCGGTCATGATCTCCTGATAGCCGGTCATCGCCGTGTTGAAGCACAACTCGGCCACCGTTTCGCCCACGGCGCCGAAGCCCTGGCCGTAGAAAACTGTGCCATCGGCAAGGGTCAGGCAGGCGGTCGGGCGGGGCGTGGCGGCGGGCATCGGGATCTCCTGGGCGCTGGTCGCGCGGACACTAGGTCGGTGCCAAGGAAGAATCAAGAGCCAGCGGCAAATTGTAGAACCACACGATTTCAAGGACTTGGCGCGGGTCTCTCCGGGTTGTCATGGCAAGATCCTGCCCTTATCTTGCCCAACTTGATCCAAGCAAAGACACGAGGCACCCCATGGACCTGCGCACCCGCATTTCGGCGGCGCTCAAGGCGGCGATGAAGGACAGGGAGGCCGACCGGCTGGGAACGCTGCGGCTGATCAATGCCGCGATCAAGGATCGCGACATCGCGGCGCGGACCGAAGGTGGCGAGGACGGCGTCGGCGAGGCCGAGGTGCTGGCGATCCTCGCGCGGATGGTCAAGCAGCGTCAGGAAAGCGCGCGCGCCTATGAAGAGGGCGGGCGGCTCGACCTCGCGGAACGCGAACGCGACGAGATCGGGGTGATCGAGGACTTCCTTCCCCGCCAGCTGACCGAGGACGAGGTCGATGCGGCGATCGGCGCCGCCATCGTCGAGACCCAGGCCAATTCGATCCGCGACATGGGCCGGGTCATGGCGCTGCTGAAAGCCGAATATGCCGGGCGGATGGATTTCGCGGCCGTGGGCCCCGCGGTGCGGCAGCGCCTGGCCTGAACGCGGTGACGCGCGCGGCCCTGCGGCAACCTGTGCCCGTTTTTTCGGCGGAGCCTGTCCTGTAAGTCTTGTGTCACGCGCCTGCGGGGCCATCTGGAAAGCGATTTGGTAACGGATCGGCGGATAGGAAGCATCTGCGGGCACTTCCTCCCGGACCCGAGGGGGGATAACGTGAACGCTTACACGGAGGCGGGGACCAGCTCATGTTCACTTACCTGAAGAAAGTCAGACCGGAAGACTGGCCTGCTCTGCTGCTGCGCGTCGGGGCGCTTTTGCTGATCACGGTGCATCTGATCGTCTTCCTCTTCATCTATCAGCACCCGCTGTTCATCCTGTCCGCGCTGGTGATGGGGCTTTTGCTGGCGCGCGAGATGTACGAGGATCTGTCGCAGCGGTTCTTCCGCCTGAAGGCCGAGGAATACGAAAAGGAACTGCACGGTGCCCGGGAGGACGCTCAGCAGACCGAGCGCCACCCGCTGCTGATCGAAGGCGCGGCCTCGCTGAAAGACATCTCGACCCGCTCGACGCGGCACTGACCGGTCGCCGAAACAGGATATGCTGCGGAGGGGCCTCGGATTCGGGGCCCGTCCGCTTGCGAAGAGGCGGCTATCCCGTCGCCGTCCGGCGCGCGGGCAGCGGGCCGAAGACCCGGGCGAAGCTGCGCTTCAGCGCCACGTCGACATCGCCCATCGTCACCGGAAGCCCCAGATCGACCAGACTGGTGACGCCATGGTCGCGGATGCCGCAGGGCACGATGCCGTCGAAATGGCCGAGATCGGGATCGACATTGATCGCCAGCCCGTGAAAGCTGACCCAGCGGCGCAGCCTCACGCCGATGGCCGCGATCTTGTCCTCGCGCGGGGCGCCGTCGGGGCCGGGGGGCAATTCGGGCCGCACCACCCAGACCCCGACCCGGCCCGGGCGCCGTTCGCCCCGGACGTTGAACTCGGCCAGGGTCGCGATCACCCACTCCTCGAGCTGCCAGACAAAGCGGCGGACGTCATGGCCGCGCTGGCCCACGTCGAGCATCGCATAGACCACCCGCTGGCCCGGCCCGTGATAGGTGTATTGCCCGCCCCGGCGCGTCTCGAAGACCGGAAACCGGCCGGGATCTGTCAGATCGGCGGGCTGGGCCGAGGTGCCCGCAGTGTAAAGCGGAGGATGTTCGATCAGCCAGATCGCCTCGCCCGCGCGGCCGGCAGCGATGGCATCGGCGCGCGTTTCCATTGCGGCAACAGTTTCCAGATACGGAGAAAGCTGTTCGAATTCAATCCATTCCGGCTCCATCTTAAGGCCTTCCTTGCTTGACAGGTATCGCGGTGCGCCCGGACAGTGCGGGCAGTCTGGTGCCTTCCGGGTGGGGCGGGCGCCTTCACGGCATTGCAGGAGAGACATGTCGGCATGAAGACGAAAGTTGCAATGGCCTGCCTCGCGGCCAGCCTCGCCCTCACCCCCGCCACCCGGGCCGCCGCCGATGGCGGCGATGTCGTCGGCGGACTGATCGCCGGTATCATCGGCGGTGCCATCCTCAACGAGGCCAGCAAGGGGCGGCAGCACCGTACCGGCCAGCACCGGACCTATGCCGACCCGGCCACGGTGGCGCAGAACCGCGAGGTCCAGACCTCGCTGAACTATTTCGGCTTCCCGGTCGGCGCCGTCGACGGCGTTCTGGGCAGCCGGTCGCGCACGGCCATTTCCGAGTATCAGGCGACCATGGGGTACCCGGTCACGGGACGGCTCCAGCCCTATGAGCGCGATTTCCTGACCGGTTCCTATCGCCGCGCCATCGCGGGCGGCCCGGCCACCGCACAGATGATCGCCGGCGACCCGATGGGGCCGCGCGGGCTGCTGCGCACCTATCAGAAGCAGGCCGCCGGCATTGCGCCGCCGCCTGTGGCGCAGCCGGTGCCGAACACCACCGTTGTCATCGCGCCCGCCGCGCCCGCGCCAGCCCCGGTCCCCGCGACCATCCCGGTGATGAATGCCGCGCGCGATCCGGGCCCGGGCGTAACGGGGCTGCCCAATTTCCTGGGCTCGGGCACCGGCAAGTCGCTGGCCTCGCATTGCAACAAGGTCAGCCTGCTGACCAGCACCAATGGCGGTTTCGTCACCTCGGCGGCGATGACCGACCCCTCGGTCGCGCTGAACGAACAGTTCTGCCTCGCGCGCACCTATGCCATCGCTTCGGGCGAGGACATGGCGGGCCGGGTCTCGACCCTCTCGCAGGATCAGATCGCCGCGCAATGCGACCGCCTCGGGCCGTTGCTCAAGCCCTATGTCTCGGCGCTGTCCTTCCGGCCGCGCGCCGAGGTGATGTCCGATCTCGGGGGCTTCGTGCAGGGCTCGGGCATGTCGCCCGAACAGCTGACGGGCACCGCGCGGATCTGCCTGTCGGTCGGCTATCGCACCGACAACATGGATGTGGCTCTGGGGTCGGCGCTTTTGCTGAACGTGCTGGGCGAGGACGTTTATGGCGAACTTCTGGGCCACCATCTGAGCCAGGGTTTCGGCACCGCGACCCGGGCCGATCTGGCGCTCGACTGGTACGATGCGGGGCTCGATGCTGTGGCGCGGGGCGCCGCGCCGGTCTTTGCCCCCGGCCAGCCCGAACGGTCGGATCTGATCCGCAAGGCCGCCTACCGGATCGGCGGGCGCGGCGACGGGACCGCGTTTGCGGCGCCCGCCCCCGCTGTCCCGGGGCAGGCGGCCATGCCTGCGCTGCCGGCGTTTTCGGTCGCGGACTAGCTGTCCGCGAGGCCGGGTGTCGCACGTCTGCGGAACCCGGCC
Source organism: Rhodovulum viride (assembly GCF_003265965.1). Classification (NCBI taxonomy): domain Bacteria; kingdom Pseudomonadati; phylum Pseudomonadota; class Alphaproteobacteria; order Rhodobacterales; family Paracoccaceae; genus Rhodovulum; species Rhodovulum viride. The sequence goes on from NZ_MUAV01000006.1 coordinate 220,505, forward strand.
GTTGCGCCGCACCCGATGGGGCGAAAAAGGCAAGAATCCCCCTTCACATCCCCGAACCGACTCGCTATGAACCCCGGCACTACCAGACACGTGCGGTCGTGGCGGAATTGGTAGACGCGCAGCGTTGAGGTCGCTGTGGGGTAACTCCCGTGGAAGTTCGAGTCTTCTCGACCGCACCATAGTCCAAGCAAAATCAAAGGCTTGGCTCTATTTTTCCGGTTAGTCCCCCATCTAGTCCCCCAAAAGCGTAGCGGATTTCACGGCGACCTGAGCATATCGGCTTCATGCGTCGCCCCTTTCGAGCCAGGCTTGGACATCCTCGAATCTCGCGAGCCTCACGTTCCCGCGTTTGATGGTGCGCCACTCATCTCCGGCACGGTTCATCCATCGGTGAAACGTGGATGTGCTGACCCCGAGCAAAGCAGGGGCATCCTTCGGACGAATGTAGATTGGCGCGGCTTGCGACGGATTCTCAAACATCGGTCTTTCCTTCCTTCATGACAGAATAAACCAGCTCGGCGACGGCCTCGCGGAACGCTTCGGCCGCAGGCTCTTCGACCGGTTTGGGCATGGCGTCTGGCGCGGAGTAGCTGCCGCCGCAGACGGTCTTGTCGTTCTCCGGCGCGCCGCAGTCTTGTGAGAGCGGGGTCTCGCCCTGCGACCGCCCGGCGTCCATATCCCCAAGCAGAAGCCGCTCGGCGCGCCTCGGATCCCCGGCCAGGCGAAGGCGCGAAATGAGATCGCATGCGGCCATCACACCGGCGCGGAAGCGGAGATCCTCGCCGAGCCTGGCCTCGATCCGTTGAAGGCCCCAGCGCAGAGCGCGCTGCATGTCAGGGCACCAGCTGCCGCCCAGAAGCGTGCTGCGAACCAGATCGCGGCCGAAGAGCCGGATCACGGGCGTACCGTCCCTGCTGATTGTCAGACGGGCTTCGGCCGGGACGGCTTCGGCCTCGAACGGGCCGAAGCTGGCGCGGAGCGTATCAGCCATTGCCCCGGTCCCCGTGGTGGCGGGCGGCATCAATCGCCGCGTCGAGGTCTTCCAGGTTCAAGACGAGGTTTTCGGGCGTTTTGCCCGCGAAGACGCCCCCGGACTGGATCGTGTCGAGATCCCGGGCGCGCAGCCACCGATACCGTCCTGCGTCCTCCCGCAGCCGCCCGAGCTCGGCGCGGAGCCGGTCGCGTTCGGCCTCTGCGGCGTCGGCCCGGGCGCGCGCGGCGATCAGCATTTCGCGGTGGTAGCGATCCGCGCTGTCGACGATGTCGCCGTCCACATAGCGGTGGAACACGCAATCGCGCTCGCTGTCTCCCTCGAAACGCGGGACGGTGGCGTGTTCTGAAAAGACGTGCCTGCCCTCTGCATCGTCCGGGTCGGGTTGGGCGGCCCAGATCTCGCGGGGCCATTCGGTCTCTTTCATCACGCGGCCTCCTGTCTTGCGTCGCCGCCCCATTGGACGGCCGCAGCGGCGGCGAGGCCCTCGAAGGTGCGGGATCTGATCTTCCAGCGGTCGGGGCCGGGCGGGGCCCGGTGGACCGCGCTCCAGCGCTTGTGCGCCTCGGTGCCGGGCGCGGGCGGGGTCAGGCGGTCGGTGGCGCTCAGGGGCGCGAGGCCGCGCAGGTAAAGGCCGGTCGCCTTGAAGAAGGGCTCGCCGAACCACCATGGCTGGACGATCTGCGGTTTCGGCAGATCGGCGGGCAGGCGGGCGCGGCCATGCGGGTGCATCACCGGGTTCTCGACCGCGACGCGCGGGATCGGGGCGCGCCAGCAGGCCGAGAAGAGCGCGGCACCCTCGTCAAGCAATCGCCACATGATGGCACGGCGGGCCTCTTCGTGCAGGTTCGGCCAGGCGGCGCGCTCGTCGGGACGCGCCTCGGCCGGGGCGTTGGTCGGCGGCACATGCAGCCAGCGGACGCCCGAATTGCAGAGCCGGGTGC
>NZ_MUAV01000070.1:0-2184 GCF_003265965.1 Rhodovulum viride
GCTGCGCGCCCGGGATGCCGAGGCCGATCTGATGGCGGAACTGGATCAGGAGGCGGGCCAGAATGTCGTTCGACCGAACTGAAGCCCTGCCGCGCTTCGCCTGCCCGGACTGGTGGGACAAGCTGCAGGCGGGCGAGACGCCCATTGCCGAGGTGCCGCTGAACGAGGACCGGGCGGCGCGCTCGCTGGCCTTCTTCAACCGCCTGCGCCTGCCCGACGTGCCGGGCAACCCGCGCATGGCCGAGGCCTGCGGCGACTGGTTCAGGGATCTCCTGGTGGCTTTCTTCGCCTCCGAGGACCCCGAGACCCACGCCGCGCTGGTCTGGGAACTGCTGTGTATGGTGCCGAAGAAGAACTCGAAGTCGACATATGTGGCGGCTCTGGCCTTGACGGCGCTTTACATGGAGGAAGCGCCGAACCGGCAGATGTTGCTGGTCGGTCCATCGCAGAACATCTCGGAACGGTGCTTTGACCAGGCGCAGGGCATGGTCCGGATTGATCCGAAGCTGGAAGCGATCTTTCAGGTGCAGGATCACCTAAAGACCATTACGCGCCGCAAGACTGGCACAAAGCTGGAGGTGCTGACCTTCGACACGTCTATTGTCACCGGCGAAATTCCGGTGCTGACCATCATCGACGAGCTGCACGAGCTGGGCAAGAAGGCCAAAGCGGCGAAGGTGATGCAGCAGATCCGGGGCGGCGGGATCACCAAGACGCGCGGCAAGGTGCTGATGATCACGACCCAGTCGGACGAGCCGCCGGCCGGGATCTGGAAGATCGAACTGGACAAGGCCCGGGCGATCCGGGACGGCCGCGGCGGCCGGGCGCCGATCATGCTGCCGGTGCTGTACGAGTTCCCGCCCGATCTGCAGCGCGACCAGGACTATTGGCGCGACCGGCGCAACTGGAACATCGTGCTGCCGAACCTCGGGCTCTCGATCGACGAACAGGCGCTGGTCGACGATTACGAGAACAATGGCCGCGTCACCAAGCATACCGAACAGATCTGGGCCTCGCAGCATCTCAACATCGAGATCGGCGTGGGCCTCTCGGCGGGCTGGCTCGGGGCGCAATACTGGGATGGCTGCGCCGAGGACGGGCTTGACCTCGAGGAGCTGATCGAACGGAGCGAGGTGGCGGTTCTCGGCGTCGATGGCGGCGGGCTTGACGATCTCTTTGCCGCGGCGGTGATCGGGCGCTGCCGCGAGACCGGGCACTGGCTGCACTGGTGCCGGGCCTGGGCGCATCCAGAGGTGCTGGAAGAACGCAAGGAGATCGCGCCGCGCCTGCAGGACTTTGCCGAGGCGGGCGATCTGGTGCTGCTGGACGATCACGACACCTCGGGCGACGTGCGCGAGGTGGCGGCCATCGCCGCGCGGCTGCTGGAGGCGGGGCTTTTGCCGGGGGCGAACGCCATCGGCGTCGACACCACCAACTCGGCCGCGATCCAGTTCGAGATGTTCGCCCGCGGCATCACCTACGAGCAGCTGGTCATCGTCGGCCAGGACTGGCGGCTTTCGCCCGCGATCTGGGGGCTCGAACGGATGCTGAAGCAGGGCACGTTCCGCCATGGCGGCCAGGCGCTGATGTCCTGGTGCGCGGGCAATGCCAGGCCCGAGATCAAGGGCTCGGCGGTGCGGATCACCAAGGAAGTGGCGGGCAAGTCGAAGATCGACCCGCTGGTCGCCACCTTCGACGCCTTCATGCTGATGCTGCGCGACCCCGAGGCGCAGGGCGGGGGCTCGATGGCCGATTTCCTGGCAGCTCTGGAGGCGTCCTGATGCGGGTACGAGACCGGCTTGCCGGATGGCTGCGGCCGTCGATCGAGACGATGGAAGAGAAGGCCGATACGGTCGAACTGCTGCCCGAGGTGACGGACGCGGCGCTGGTCGCGGCGCTGGGGCACGGCGCGGGCCATGCGGGCGAGATCGTCACGGCGCAGTCCTCGATGGCGCTTTCGGCGGTCTGGGCCTGCGCGAACCTTGTGGCCGGGACCATCTCGTCGCTGCCCTTCGAGGTGCATCGCCGCGAGGCGACGGGCTTCAGCGCGGCCGCCGGGACGCATCCGCTGCAGGCGGTGATCAACGATAGCCCGAACTACGACCAGACCGCGCTCGACTTCTGGGACTATCTCAACCTCTCGATCGAGCTCTGGGGCAATGGCTATGCCCAGGTCGAGCGGTC
>NZ_MUAV01000071.1:0-2165 GCF_003265965.1 Rhodovulum viride
ATCCCGCTGCCGTCCCGGTCGGTGTCGAGCCCGTCGCGCAGCGCCTCGACGAAGACGCCGCGGATATCCGTGCCGCCATGGGGCCCGCGGACCCCGTCGAGCCGGTCGATCATGACGCCCTCGACCTCGCCCGCCTCGGCGAGCGTGGTGGCCAGGATCTCGGCCTGGATCCGGGTCCGGCGCAGCGTGGTGACGCCCTTCATGTGATAGTCGCGCGTCGCGCCGACCCGCGTCAGGACCAGCGCGGGCAGGCCCTCGCCCGGGGCGCGTCGGCCCCAGGTGATGCGGGGGCCGACCAGATCGGCGAGGGCCGGATCGCGCAGCAGCAGGTCGGTCAGATCGGCCTTGAGGCTCATCGGCCGCCCCCCTGCGCGCGCTTCTTCGCCAGCCGCTTCGCGCGGCGGGCGACGGTGGCGGCGATCTCGCGCCCGAGCCCGTCGGCAATATCGTCCAGCACCGCGTCGCGGGTCGCATCCCAGGCGGGGCGCATGAAGGGCTGGGCGGGCATGGTGCCGGTCGAGCCGCCGCTTGCGAGGTGGCGCTCGACGGTGCCGAACTCGACCAGATGGGCATGCGGGAGCGCCGCGGCACCGCCGAAGAGCTCGACGGCGGCCTTGTCATCGCTGACGAGGCGGCGGTGATCGCGGCGCTGTCCGGGGTCGAGCCGGGTCGAGACCGCGAGGCTTTCGGCCAGATCGCCGCTGGCGCGCGGCGCCAGATCCCGCGCCCGGTCGACGAAGATCTTCAGCGCGGCCGTGCCGACCCGGCGCAGAACGCCCCGGCCGGTTGATTTGGGCAGGTGTTCCACCATCATCTTTTCCAGGTCGGCCAGGCCCTCGACCGAGACGGATTGTTTGCTCATGCCTCCTCCTTCCGGCCGGTGCTGACGGCCAAGACGTCGACCCAGCGGCCGCGCGCGGCGACGCCGGTGATGTTCCAGACATGCCCGCCCACCTTCATCCGGTCGGCTGCAGTGAGGCCCAGGGCGAGATCGGAGCGGCGCAGGGTGAAGCGGGCCGCCCGCACCGCCCCGATCTGGCCCGCCGCGGCGCGTTCGGTCTCGGTCAGATCGGTCCGCGCGGCCCAGAGCGTGGCGAGGCTTTCCCAGGCGCCCGTGGGTTCGTTCAGCGCGTTCCGCCCCGCACCCTGGCGTTCGAAAGTCACCCGCCGGTCGAGACGCGGGCTCATCTGCGGCACCAGATCCCGGGCCGCCGGTAGCGGGCCTGCCGGATCAGCGCCCGCGCCCCGAAGGCGATGCGGGGGCTTTCGACCGTCTCGATGGCGATCCCCGCTTCCAGCCAGTCCCGCGCGATCAGGATCACCGCTTGGGCCAGTGTCGGCGGCACGATGTCCGGTCCCACGGAAAGCGTGATGGAGAGGGGCGCGCCATCCGGTACGCCCGCTAAGGCCCCGTCCGAGAACAGGATCTGCGGTTCGCTATCGGCAAAGAGAAGCCGGGCGGCGTCCGCGCCCAGCTCGCCGTCCGACCAGGTCACGCCCAGCAGCTCGCGGGCGGGCGCGACCGGCACCCACCAGCGGCGCCCCTGTCCGGCCGCGGTTTCGAACCGGACCCGGCGCAGGGTCAGCGGGCGGCGGGTGGCGGTCTCGACCGCCGATTGCGCCGCCGCCAGACAGGCCTCGATCCGGGAATTGTCCGCATCGCCCTCCCAATGCGAGGCGCGTTTATACGCCTCGACACTGACACCGAGCGGCGGGATCTCGGCCAGGATCATGCCGTCGCCGCATCCTTGTCGGCATCCTTGGCCGATTCCTTGTCGGGGGCCTTGTCGGGCGCCTTGCCCTGCTTCGGCGGTGCGCCCGCCTGGGCCTTGGCCTCGGCCTGGGCCAGGGCGGCCTCGCGCTCGGCCAGCGCCGCCTCGCGGGCGGCCAGATCGGCGGCCTTCGCCTCGATCCCGGCCGGATCGGCCGCCGCGGCCAGCTGCGCCTCGGCCGCCCGGTCGAAGACCGCCGCCACCGGGTCCTCGCCCCGGGTCAGCTTCGCGGCCAGGGCGGGCGCGAACCCCGCCACCTCGCCGCGGTTGTAGCGCCCGTAAGCGCGGCGGAACTTGAGGATCACCTTCGTCATGGTCTTGTCCTTTCTGCTGGGAGGTCAGAGCGACCAGCCGGTCGCGGTGAAGCCCGCGATGGCCTCGTCATGGCTGGGC
>NZ_MUAV01000072.1:0-2066 GCF_003265965.1 Rhodovulum viride
CGTGGGTGCGTTCGAAGGCGTTGGTGCCCGCGATGGCGGCAAAGCAGCCCGCGCCATCGGCCGAAGGCTGGCGGATGGCCGACAGATCCTCGGTGGCATTAACGGCGGCGAGCGCGGGCGCAGCCAGCAGGGCCAGCGCGGTGGCGGTGGTCAGGATGGTCTTCATGGGGGGGCTCCTTTGCTGTCATCACTCATGTGATGAGGCAATTCTATGCAATACGCATTTCGACGAGTCAATGCAAAATGCATAGTCAAGTGACGCCGCGATGCGCGACGAAGAATCACCTTGCTGCAACGTGTGGCTGCGGAGTCAAATCGGTCGAACTGAGACTTATGGGGGAAATAAAATGTCCGGTCTGACTGCGGTGGCCCTGCTGGGCGCGACGCTGGTCGCGTTTGTGGTGATGCTTGTCGGGCTGATCATGCTGCTTTTCCGCCCTGGGCGTCGCAAGCGCGGGCTTACGATTTTTCTGGCGACGCCGGTGATCTGGGTGTGGGCGATGGTCGCAATGGTCTCGTGGGGCTCCCAGCGCGCCGGGTTCGAGGGGTTCATGGATCAGAACGAGGCCCGATTGGCCGGCATCGAAGATCCGGTCGAGTGGGCTGCGATCCGTGCGGAGCGCGATGCGGAACAGGAAAGGATTGCCGCAGAAGCGAAGGCTGCCGCCGAGGCCGAAGAGCGGCGGAAGGGGTTTCACTGTCTGTCGGGGTGGGATGGGGCGCATCCCGCGTTCAAGCGTATCGTCAAGAATTCAATGCGCGACCCGGACAGCTTCGAACATGTCGAAACGCGCGTCGGCCCCGTAACCAATGGCTGGCATACGATCCGCATGGTGTACCGCGCCCGAAACGGGTTCGGCGGCATGAATGTGGGCGAGGCCGTCGGCCGCTATCGCAATGGCGACTGCAGCGTCGAGGTCCTTTCCTTGGAATAGACCTCAGCCATAATACCGGAACGACGCCACGACCTGCCCCGTGATCGACATCGAGGCCGGGTCGAAGCGCAGGGGGCGGGCATCTTGCGTTGGGCCGCCAGCCAGATAGGGCGGATAAAGGCGCCGAACCACGGTTTCTGCGGTGCCTGTTGCTTCGTCCACGATCTGCACCAGCACGATGCTGCCAGGGTCTGGCTCGGGTGGCGGGTGAAGGTCGCATACCAGCAGGTCGCCGCTACGCAGCGACATTTCCGGAATGTCTCGCGAAAGAAGGAAAAACGCGGGGCGGCTCGATTCCGGAGCAAGTATCCGCGTCGCATGATCGAGGTTGATTGGATAGTGCTTCTGGCCCGGGCGCAATGCCTGAACCTCGGGCTCTGTCATACCGGTCACGCGGCCATCGGTCTCCCGCGCAGCTGGAGCCACCTGGCCAGTCAGCAGCCATGACAGGTCAACCTTGAAGGCGCGCGCATACTCGGCAGCACGACTTTTGAAGCCGCGCGAGCCGTTCTCATGCGCGGCATATGTTGGGTATTTCCACCCAAATCGTTCCGTTGCGTCACTCGCTTCCCTGAAGCCCGCACGCTTGCGTGCTAGCCTCAGACGCTCGGCTTGATCCAGATCTGTCATTCGCGGGGTTTAACAGCTTATGCAATGCATAACGCATTGACATAGCGAAATGCGTTATGCATAGGGTGGCGCCCATGGATGATATCTTCGCAATCTGGCCGAGCCTCGCAGAGATGGCGCGCGACATGGGGGAGAAGTACCCCACGGTGGCGGCTTGGAAGCGGCGCGGCATCCCGGCGCGGCGCGACGCAGATGTGATCGCAGCGGCCCGGCGGCGTGGGGTCGATCTGACCTATGAGCAGATCGGTCTGGCGCGGGCGGCTTTTCTTGCGCCCGAACGCGAAAAGGACGCCGCCTGATGCCGCGCGTTCTCTCCCTCGTGGCCCTCGCGCCGCCCCGCTCCGATCTCTCATTCTCCGCTCCGGAGGGCCCCGCATGCTGACGGCGTCCTCCCCATCGATTTCGACCCCGAGTCATTTTGCACGAAGCCACCATAGGGATGTCGCTATGCAAAAGTCCTTCCAGAATTTGCGCGACCCGCAGGAGCGGGAGCGGAAGTGG
>NZ_MUAV01000073.1:0-1931 GCF_003265965.1 Rhodovulum viride
GCGGGCGGGCTTGGGCTTGCTCATGCCGCTCGTCTAACCGCATGGATTTCCGATGTGAATCCTTCACCGCCCAAGTTCTGCAACAACACCGGGGCGGACAAACCGCGCAGCTCCCTCCGGCCTCCTACTACCTGAAGCTGACGGCCCTCTCCGGGCATTCACGAGGCTGGCCTGCGCTGCGCCGCAGCTTCCCCAAACTGGCCTTTCGTAGCATCTTGAGCGAATGAAAAGGCGGACGATATACGGGAAGGCTGGAATGTCCTGCAAAACAGGGCAGCGAAAGCGGTTCCCGAAGGATGGTTCTGATGTCGGTGCTGCGTAATCTCTGGTCGGTGCGCCTGGTACTGGGATCTGCACCGGAATGCTGGGACGGAAAACTGCGCAGCGCGGCTCTTCTGGGCGCGGTCCTGTTCGGGGTTTTCTACTTTGCCGCGCTGCTTCAGCTCACCGACCCGCTCGACCTGTTCCGGCCCGAGGCCGTTTCCTGGCGCGCCTGGGTCAGTTGGGCCGCGATCTGTCTGCCCGCTACGATTTTCCTTTCCAGTTGGCTGCTTGTCGTCTTGCGTCGCGCTGTCGGCTACATCGTCTTTTCCGTCTCGATGATCTATCTCGGCCCTATGGTAACCGCAGTCGCGATTTCGCTGGTGGCCTTCGAGACGATGCGGATGGCACTGGGAACGGCGGCCTTGATCTGCATCTCGCTGGCCGCCCTTTCGCTTGCGGTCTGGAATGCCAGACATGATCGCATGGTGGTCCTGGCGCAGGAACGAATAGGAACCGCGGAAGGTGTGCCGTATTTGCGGCCGGTCTCTTTGGCCGCCGAACCGGTCGACCTGCTGCCGCCGCCCAATCTTGCCGTCACCTTTCTGGAATACGGCATGGTCGTCCTGATTCTGGTCTTCGGCTCCGGCTTCTGGATCGCCGCGATCACCGACGACCTGTCCGAGCAAGGGCTGGCCTCGTCGCTGATCTGGTTTGCTATGGTCGCGCTCTTCCTTGCCTCGCGGCGATCAGTTGCGCGCACCCTGCTGTTGGCCAGGGCAATGGCGCTTTACACGCCTGCGGCCGGCAGGCCTGCTGCCGGTTGCCTAGACACGAGGATAAGATCGTGACCACGGCACCGGAGGCAGCAGATGAAGAGCCGGACCTTCGCAAGATCTAGGTCGTGAGGCTGGTGCAGGCTTGCGGCTAGGTTGCGCTTCGCTGCCGTTCGTTCAGGACGCAGCGAAGGTCGGCTCTCCCGCCCAGAATTCCGAATCTCAGGCCCGCGCGCTCTGTGGTGTGGTGAAGGTCCAGTTCGGGGAAGCTCGGCCGATGCCGCAGAACGGCCCCGAACATCCGCTCCCCGCCCAGACTTCCGAGATCCGGCCGACTCGGCGTCGAAGCGCGGTGAAGGTCCGCTTTGGGGAAGCCCGACCGATGCCTCGGAACGGGGCCGAACGGCCGCTCCACGCCCCTAGCGACGGCGATGAACTGATTGACGCGCTCGGCCGAGGCTGTGTGAAAACGCCAATTTCGAGAATCTGGCGGGAACAGTTTTCTCAGCGGCCTGTGTGGCGGCCGGAGCCAGAACGAAATACTTCCGTTGTTCCTTTGGGAAAACCTCGTTTCGGCATCGACGATGCCTGTCCGAGTTTTCACACAGCCTCGACCCACACAGGTCATTCATGCCAGGCGCAGCGGATGAGCGGTGTCATTCCAATCGGTGTTTCGGGAAGCCCGAAGGCCGTAGGTCCGAAACTCTCGCTGATCACTGCGGTTGCGCAGTCCATCATCAAAGCGCCTGATCATGACACAGGCTGCAAAGCAGCGTTAAACTACATGGCAGGGCGCCGGGGCGTTGTTGCGCAAATCTAGGGGATTCATCTCGTGAATCCAGCATGCTAGCCGGGCAGCATGAGCAGACCTCCGAAGCCGACCTGCAAGACGAT
>NZ_MUAV01000074.1:0-1925 GCF_003265965.1 Rhodovulum viride
CGCCTTGACCTGCCGGTTGCCGGGGGCGCGGGACCAGAAATGGAGCGTCACCGTCACCTGGGCGCCGATCACGTCGTCGGCTTCGTCCGCGACAAGGGTATCGTCGCCGATCACCACATAGGGGAAACCGCTTTCCGGCATGCCCTCGGGCAGCGCGGGCGGCGTGTCGTAGACCGGCCGCGACAGGCTGCTCAGGCCTGCGAATACGGCCTGTTGCGCGGCGGTCTCGAAGCTCATCAGACGGCTCGCACCGTGACGCCACGGCGAATGAAGGCGGCCATAAGTTTGGCAACTCGCGCGACAGCGGCCTCAGACCGCATGAACGGGGCCAGCGCCCAAGCCGCCCAGACGCACATGGTGATGCGCCAACGCTGGACGCGAATTTGAGCCACGACAGTGGTCATCCGATCTTCTCCTGCAGTTTCGCCGCCAGCGTCTTTTCGGCCTTGGCGGTGGCCTCTTCGAAGCTCGGCACCAGCCAGGGCCGGGCCTCCATGCTTTCGGTGCCGAATTCGAGGTAATAGCCGTGGATCTCGTCCGACCCGACGCGGGACTGCCGGGGCTCGTGGGTCGCCGTCACCGATTCTGCCAACCGCCCGCTTTGCTGGTGCGGATAGGACCCGGCCGGTGCCGATCCGGCGGCGGTCTTCATCTCGCGCTTGGCGATGGCGGCGGTCTCGTCGGCCAGGTCGCGGATCGTTTCCATCAGCGCGTCCTCGCCATCTGTCATGAGGTCGCGCAGCATGTCCTGCAGGGCCTCGATGCCTCTCAGCTCGAACTTGACCTTCACGACACGCCCTCGGAGATCCCGATCTCGATGAAGCGTTCGCGGCCGCCATGGGGCAAGGCGCTCTCGATATTGTAGGTCCGGCCGCGCCAGACCAGCCGGTCGGCCGGGGTGCAGAAGGGCTGGCCCGCGGCGTCGCCCTGCCAGCGGATCCGCACCTTCATCCGCGTCGCGGGCGAGACCCGCATCGCCTCCCATTTCTCGGCGCCGCGCAGGGGCAGGACCTGCGCCCAGACCGTGGCGACGGGCGCCCAGGTCTCGGTCGCGCCGCCCATGCCGTCCGGGGTGCGGGACAGCCGCTCGATGGTGACGCGCTGGTCGAGCGCAGGCCCGCTCAGACCGCGCGCCATCGAAGCGCCTCCACCATCGCGCCGAAGGCGGGCGACAGGTCGGACCCGTCATAAAGATGCGTCAGGTACAGCTTGACCGCGACCTCGGCCGCGCGCAGCTGCGCCGCAGGCAGCCCGCAGGTATAGCTGAGCGTCACGCCCTCCACCGGATCGGCCAGCGTCACGATGGGGCCGAGGGCGGTCGGCTCGACACTGACCGCGCCCCCGGCCGAGGCCGTGACCTCTGACACATCGGGCATGGCCAGCAGATAGGGGCCCGGCCCGACATGGGTTTCCTGCCAGGTCTGGGGCAGGATCGCCCGGCCCAGCACCCCGCGCCAGCCGTCGAGATGGGCCGTCGCGGCCAGCACCAGCCCCTCGATCATCGCGTCCTGGTCGGCATGATCGATCCGCAGATGCGCCCTGGCGTCTTCCAGCGAGACCACCGGCCGCGCGGGCGGCGTCACCAGAACCGGGATCGCCGTCATGCGTCGCCCGCCTTCCGGGCGCGGTGCGGTTTGGGGGCGGGCGGGGGTTCGGGCGCGCCCAGCACGCCAGCGGCGATCAGATGGGCCACCTCGACCTCGGCAGCCTCGCGGATCTCTCCTTCCAGATACATGCGCTCGCCAAGATGCTGGCGCAGGACCGTGTATGTCGGCATGTCGTCCTCCTATCGGCTCAGGAAAGAGGGCGGTTCGCCCGCCCTCTCGGAGAGCCGATCAGCCTTCGCGGCCGAAATCGCCGTAGATGAAGGCGCCCGGGCGATAGGTGGCCAGGGCGAGGCGTTTCTCGGCGAGGATCGTCACCAG
>NZ_MUAV01000075.1:0-1888 GCF_003265965.1 Rhodovulum viride
CCTGTACCCGTCGGACTGGAACCATTTCCAGGCGTCCTGGATCATGGTGGGGAGGTCGGAACGTTCCGGGGCCCAGCCCAGCTCGGTCTCGGCGCGGGCGCTGCCCGAGACCAGACGGACCGCGTCGCCGCCGCGGCGGGGGCCCTCGGAATAAGGCACCGGGCGGTTGGTCACCGCATGCGAGGCCTCGATCACCTGGCGCACCGAATAGCCGGTCCCGGTGCCGAGGTTGAACACCCGGCTGCCCTTGCCCGCCAGCAGCCAGTCGAGCCCCAGAACATGCGCCGCAACCAGATCGCTGACATGGATGTAGTCGCGGATGCAGGTCCCGTCCGGCGTCGGATAATCGGTGCCGTGGATCGTCAGCGCCGGGCGCTTGCCCTCGATCGCCTCCAGCATCACCGGGATCAGGTGCGTCTCGGGGTCGTGCGCCTCGCCGACCTCGCCCTCGGGATCCGCCCCCGCCACGTTGAAGTAACGGAAGATCACCGATTTCAGCCCGTGGCTTGCCTCGAAATCGCGCAGCATGTCCTCGATCGCGCGCTTGGACGCGCCATAGGCGTTCAGCGGCGCCTGGGCGCTGTCTTCGTCCAGCGTCACCCCGTCCTGGTCGCCATAGACCGCGCAGGTCGAGGAAAACACCATGTTCAGGCAGCCCGCCGCCACCGCCGCCTCGATCAGCGTGAGCGACCCGCCCACATTGTTGCGCCAGTACTTGCCCGGGTCGCGCATCGCCTCGCCGACCTGGCTGAAGGCCGCGAAATGCATCACCCCCACCGGCCGGTAGGCCGCGAACACAGCGTCAAGCCGCGCCCGGTCCGCCAGATCGCCCCGTTCGAGCGGGCCGAACTTCACCGCCTCGGCCCAGCCGGTCGAGAGGTTGTCGTAGCACACCGGCACATGGCCCGCGCGCGCCAGAGCCTTGCAGGCATGCGCGCCGATATAGCCCGCCCCGCCCGTCACCAGAACATGCGCCATCGTGTTATTCCGCCGCCTCCGGCAGGGCGAACATGTCGCGCAGATACTCCTCGAACTCGGCCTTCAGCTCGGGCCGGGCCAGCGCGAAGGACACCGTCGCCTGCAGGAACCCGGCCTTCGAGCCGCAGTCGAAGCGCTGGCCGTTGAAGCGCAGCCCGTAGACCCCCTGGCCGTCGATCTCCTGGGCGATGGCGTCGGTCAGCTGCAGCTCGCCCCCGGCCCCGAAGCGTTTGTGGCGCAGGTTCTGGTCGAGATTGTGCAGCACCTTCGGCGTCAGGATGTAGCGCCCGATCACCGCCAGGTTCGACGGCGCCTCCTCAAGGCTCGGCTTCTCGACCATGCCCTTGACCAGCACCTTGTCGCCCATGTCGCGGGCCACGTCGAGGATGCCGTAGGCCGAGGCCTTCTCGCGCGGGACCTCCATCGCGGCGACCATGTTGGCGCCCGTGTCCTGATAGGCGTCGACCATCTGCCTGAGGCAGGGCGTCTCGGCCGCGATCACGTCATCGGGCAGGATCACCGCGAAGGGTTCGTTGCCGATCAGCCGCCGGGCGCACCAGACCGCGTGGCCCAGCCCCATCGCCATCTTCTGGCGGATATAGGCGATCGCGCCGCTTTCCATGTCGGTGCTGCGCAGGATTTCAAGCAGGTCGTCCTTGCCCTTGGACTTCAGCGAGTCCTCGAGATGCGGCGCGTGGTCGAAATAATCCTCGAGCGCGCTTTTGCCCCGCGACGTCACGAAGATGAAATCCGTGATCCCGGCCGCCCGCGCCTCGTCGATCGCGTATTGGATCAGCGGACGGTCCACCAGCGTCATGATCTCTTTCGGGATCGACTTCGTCGCGGGAAGAAACCGCGTCCCCAATCCCGCAACGGGAAAAACCGCCTTCGTTACTTGCCGGTTCATGAT